>JAYRVB010000537.1:0-12785 GCA_041918775.1 Chitinophagales bacterium | reverse complement strand
CCACATCATCGAGGAAGCTCTTTTTCTGTTCGGGATATTCCACCACGAAATAATTTTTCATATTGCTCAGTGAAGCCGCAGCTGCTATCGCTTCATCGATACCGCCGAGTTCATCAACCAAACCGTTTTGTTTCGCTTCCACTCCTGACCAGATACGTCCTTGCGCAATGGCTTCTACAGCTTCCACCGACATGCCCCTGCCTGCAGCTACCATTTGTTTAAAATGGAGATAGGTGCTATCCACCCCTGCCTGTAAAATACGTTGTTCATGCGCGCTGAAGGTTCTGTATACCGAAGGGAAATCTGCATATTTGGATGTATTGGCTGTATCGATGGTGATGCCCAGTTTATCTTCCATCAAACCGGAAAATTCCGGGATGATGAGAAACACACCGATACTTCCCGTTAGCGTATTTTCTTCTGCAAATATTTTATTCGCATTACAACTGATCATATATCCTCCACTGGCAGCATAATCGCCCATGGACACCACCACAGGTTTTTCTTTTTTCGTGATCTCGATCTCGCGCCACATCACATCGCTGGCAATGGCAGAACCACCCGGCGAATTCACGCGCAATACTACTGCTTTGATCTTTTCATCTTTGCGGATATCTTCCATCATTTCCGTAAAATCGGTGGAGCCTAAAAATCCGCTGCGACTATTTCCATCGATAATGGTTCCATTGGCATATACGATGGCGATACGTCCTTCATCATCGGCTTCTGCTTCGTTGATGAAGGAACTACTGTAGTCGGTCATAGAAACCATCGGCATGTTTTCTTCCTCACCGATACCGCTTCTGCTTTTGATCTCTGCAACCACTTCATCGTAATATTTTAACCCATCGAGCAATTTCAAACGTACGGCTTCGGCAGGATACCAGGCAGACAAACTATCGGCAATGGCGCGACAGCTTGCTGCATCCATATTTCTGCTTGCCGCAATTTCGCTGAGGTGTCCGTCGAACATCCCATTTAAAAATGTTTCCAGCTGCAGTCTGTTCTCCTCACTCATGCGATCCATGCGAAAAGGTTCGGTGGCGCTTTTGAATTTACCATCATAGAATATTTGTGTTTGCACACCGAGTTTATCCATGGCCCCTTTATAAAAGGCTACCTGTGCGCTCAAGCCTTTGAAATCGAGTGCGCCACTTGGGTGCATATATACTTTATCAGCCACGCTGCCCACGTAATAGGCGTTTTGTGAGATCACTTCACCATAGGCGATCACAAATTTTCCACTGCCGGCCTTAAAATCGGACAGTGCATCGCGTATCTCCTGCAGCGTGCCATAACTGTTCGGACTCATGCCCATTTGCACATAGATACCTTTGATGGACTTATCTGTTTCTGCGTGTTTGATGCTTCTGAGGATGTCGTTGAGTCCAACACCCTGATCGCCATCAAGCCCGAGCAAAGCCAGTCCTGCCGCTGCGCCCGACTGCGTTTGCTCCTCTATGGGGTAGTTCAGGTTAAGTTTCAGCACGGAATTCTCCTTCACCACGGCCTTTTCTTTTTCAAAACTGCCTGCAATGGCACCTGCGATGCCAAACATTAACAACACGAACAGGATTCCCCCGACCACCATGGCAAGTAAACTTCCAAGGAAAGATGTGACAAACGGTTTCATAGAAATGTGTATAAAGATTTTGTTATTCTGAACATGTGCACTAAATTGCGCTGCGTTACGTTATTTCCAAACAAGGAATAAACTCCTCGACAGCCAATGATGACGGAACACACCGCCTATTTATTGTTGGGAACAAATTTAGGTAACAGGTCTGAGAACCTGGCCAAGGCCACAGCGGCCATAAGAATGTTCCTCGGACGTGTAGACAGCCAGTCGCACATATATGAAACTGCGCCCTGGGGAAAGCCGCACCAGCCACACTTTTACAACCAGGCCATCAAGATCACTACGCCTTGTTCTGCCTTGGAAACACTGCATTTAGTGAAGCAGATCGAATTTTTATTGGGTCGCGACAACAATGAGAAGTGGGCACCACGTGTGATCGATATCGACATTTTATTTTACGACACCCTGGCTATTGAGTCGCCATTGCTCACCATTCCACACCAGCATATCGCAGGCAGAAGGTTTACCCTGGAGCCATTGAATGAAATAGCGCCAGACCTTGTGCATCCGGTATTGGAGAAAACCATCAGCGAACTCACCCTGGCCTGCACAGACACCCTTCAGGTGCATGCAGTGGATGCTGTTTACCAGTTTTAACCTGTGCAACGCCATTTCCTGCCTCCCTTTGCTTCGGGAATTGTATTTTTACCGCACTTCAGGTCATAGAAACAGGTATGGAGCATAGGATCATTACGGTAGAAGGCAATATTGGATCGGGAAAAACATCATTTGCAACACGTCTGGCAGAACGACTGGAAGCGCGATTAGTGCTGGAAACCTTTGCGGATAACCCTTTTCTGCAGAAATTCTTTGTAAAGCAGCAGGACTATGCCCTGGGCATGGAAATGTTCTTCCTGGCCGAGCGCTATGAGCAATTGAACCGCGAAATGACCGATGCCGAGCTGTTCAGTCAACGCTACGTGATCGATTACGTGTTCAACAAATCCCTGCTGTATGCGCGGGTAAACCTCGATGATGCTGAGTTTGCTCTGTTTCAGAAGATCTTCAACATCCTGAACCCTAAACTTCGTCGCAGCGACCTGATCGTGTATCTGCATTCTGGAACCGACCGTCTGGTAAGCAATATTTTCAAGCGTGGCCGCGAGTTTGAGCTTACAGTGAAGAAGGAATACCTCAAGAAGATCGAGACCATTTATCTGGAGTATTTCCATCAGATCCCCGATCAGAAGGTGGTGATCATGGACGTGACCAATGCCGATTTTGTAGGCAATCCGGCCGATTTTGACAAAATGTTCGCCATTGTGATGCAAGATCATGCCCCCGGCGTGCAACGTTTTGTCATTTGATACTATCTTTGTGACATAACAATTCGAATGAAAAGATACATTACTATCCTCTTTATTATCAGTGCTTTCCATGCACAAGCCCAGAATGCCCAAAGCGGCAGCGACAAAGAGGTGAAAGTTCAAGTGGGCTGGGTGTTCAAGAATGTTGAAAAGGGATATGACCACGACAATAAAAGTGAGTTATATATAGATGGCAAGCTCGTTGCCACTTCCGGAGTCACCAGAGAAACCAAGAAAAACAAGGTAGTAGCCAAAACCACCCCTGGCGTGCACACGATCAAGGTGGTAAACTATGCATTGTATGAGGGTAAATGGGAAGCACATACCATTGCCAACAACTATAGTATAGATTGTATCTATGAAACCAATTTGGATTGCAGTAAGAAAAACAATAAGATAGGAATCATATTCGATGTAGACTCGGGTACGATCATTAAGAACTAATTTCATAAACACGCACACAATGAAACCTTTCGGCACAACAACTGGAAGGTTTTTTTATTTTTATACCATGCCATCTCCGGTAAAATTTGTGATCACCCTGGGTGCAATCGGTATCTTTTGCGCCAAAACCTCTCCAATTATGAGTCAATCCATTTTATCGTATTACAAAGACAATAGAACGCCTACTTACGAGGAAGTCATCGATTTTTATCAACAGGCCGATAGTCTTTCGCCCTATATGCAACTCATGACCGGGGGACTTACGGATGCAGGTTTGCCTTTGCATGTGCTTGTGATAGATGCACATCAGGAGTTTACCCCTGCGCAGGCTCGTGCCCGGAATAAAATGATCTTGTTGATCAATAATGGCATACATCCCGGAGAACCCGATGGTATTGATGCCAGCTTATTGTTTATAGATAGTTTACTACATCACGCCGATCTGCAAAAAGAACTGGAGAATCTGTTGATATGCATCATTCCGATTTACAATATCGATGGTGCACTCAATCGCAATAGCACAAGCAGGGTAAATCAAAACGGACCCGAATCATTTGGCTTTCGCGGTAATGGGCGCAATTATGATCTGAACAGAGATTTTGTAAAAGCGGATACGCGCAATACGATCGCCTTTACACAGATCTTCAGGCATTGGGATCCGGATGTATTCATTGATACCCACGTGAGCAATGGTGCTGACTATCAGCATGTGATGACGCTCATACCTACCTATAATAAAAAGTTAGCCCCGCATCAGAGTGAATATCTGGAAAATTATATGCTGAAGTGGATGTATGCCTATATGGAGGATGCCGGATTTCCGATGTGCCCTTACATCAATGAGTTTGACAAAACACCTGATCAGGGTATTAGTGCTTTTCTCGACAGACCGAGATATTCTACAGGCTATGCGGCCTTATATAATACCATTGGGTTTATGCCTGAAACACATATGCTCAAGCCCTATCCGCAACGTGTAGAAGCCACCCTGGCATTTTTCAGGGCGGTGATCCAAAGCATGCAAATAAACCCGGAGTTCGTATTGAATACCCGGGAAATAGCCAAGCTGCATACGCTTGGAGAGACTGAACTGACACTGGACTTTGAACTGGATACTACACGATATAACACCTTTCCTTTCATGGGCTATGAAGCACGGTATAAAACCAGTGAAGTAAGCGGACTGGAACGTTTGTATTATGATCGCAATGCGCCTTATACAAAAGACATTCGTGTGTATGATTTTTACAGATCAAAACTCGAAGTCCACGTCCCGGAAACGTATGTTATCCCACAAGCATGGAAAGAGATCATTGAAAAACTCGAAGCCAATGGCGTGATCATGGAGCGATTACCGGCAGATACCGTGATCCAGGTGCAATACTATCGTATAAAAAATTATGAAACGACCGAACAACCATACGAAGGGCATTATTACCACAGCAACATTGAGGTAGAGATCGAGCATAAAGCCGAATCGTTTCACAAGGGAGATATTCTTGTGCATACAGCACAGGAAGCGAAAAAATATATTGTGTATACGCTCGAACCACAATCGCCGGATGGATTTTTTGCCTGGGGATATTTTGACGCCATCCTCATGCAAAAAGAATGGTTCAGCGATTATGTATTTGAAGACCTGGCTGCAGAATTGCTGCGCACAGACCCGCATTTAAAAGCACTCCTCGAACAGGCAAAACTGGACGACCCGGCATTAGCAGAAAACGCCTGGGCTCAGTTGCGATTTGTATATGAGCACAGCCCATATAAAGAACCTACGCACAAGCGTTTTCCGATAGCTCGGATATTGAAATGAGGAGGTGATCCTCAACATTTTCCGCCGATAAGTAATTTCCGGCGCTGCGCCTGATTACAAATTCTCCAGGAGGTAGTTGGTCATGAGCGTATATAAATGCAAACGCGTTTTACCGCCATATATGCCATGGTTGCGATCAGGATATACCATGAGGTCGAATTGCTTGTTATTTCGCACAAGCGCATTGATCAACTCCACGCTGTTTTGGAAATGCACATTATCATCGCCTGTTCCATGCACCAGCAATAAATTTCCTTTCAGCATATTCGCATAAGCCATAGGTGCATTCGCATCAAAACCGGTTGGATTTGTTTCGAGTGTGCCCATGTAGCGTTCGGTGTAAATATTGTCGTAATATTTCCAGTTGGTCACCGGTGCAACAGAGATGGCCGTTTTAAATACATCAGCACCGCGTGTGATGCAGAGGCCCGACATATAACCACCATAGCTCCAACCCCAGATACCGATGCGACTACCGTCGACGTATGACTGCTTCGCCAGCCATTGTGCGGAGGCGATCTGATCATCTGCTTCGAATTTACCTAACTGACCGTAAGTCACCTGACGGAAATCGCGACCACGCGCACCGGTACCGCGATTATCCACGCACACGATGATATAGCCTTTTTGTGCCAGCATCTGGTGCCACATCATATTGAATCCGTCAAATCCCTGTATCACCTCCTGCGAACCCGGGCCACCATACACAGTCATAAATACCGGATACTTTTTGGAAGGATCGAAGTCGTAAGGTTTGATCATGTAAGCGAAAAGATCACCACCGGTTTCTGTAGGAATGGTGATGAATTCCGGCGCTTTGATGTGCAGGCTGTTCACATCCGCCTGCAGATCCTTATTATCTTCCAATACCCTGATCTCCTTGCCTGAATTGTTGCATAAGGAGATATAATCGGGTTGCATGAAAGTAGAATTCGAATTAATGAAATAAGTGAATCCCTCACTGAAATCCACGTGATTGTTTCCGCTACGTGTGGTCAGTTTTTTCTTCTTCTTTCCATCCAGTTGTATCGAATATAAATGACGTTCAAATGGAGATTCCTCAGTACTCATGTAATACAACAATCCGTCTTCTTCATCTACCCCTAATACTTCTGTTACTTCAAACTTCCCGCTGGTGATCTGATTAATAAGTTTACCCTGCATATCATAGCGATATACATGGTACCAACCATCCTGTTCGCTTTTCCACAAAAATGAATTGTTGTCTTTCAGAAAGGTAAGGCCATCATTGATCTCGAGATAGTATTTAGCCGTTTCACGGAACAGGCTGCGTGTTTTTCCTGTTGAAGGGTCGGCAAGAAATAATTCGAGGTCGTTCTGCAAACGATTCATCGTGAAAATACACAAGGCCGAACCATCGTTGGTCCATTTGATACGTGGAATGTATTCGTATGCTTTGGCAATATCCGCTTTAATGGATTTACCGGTGTTGAGGTCATAGATATGGATCTCCACCTTGCTGTTAGGCTCACCCACTTTCGGATATTTGAAAGAGTAATTTTCCGGATACAAAGCACCTTTGTAAGTCATCATATCAAATTGCGGCACTTCAGTTTCATTGAAGGTATAGTAGGCGATACGATTTCCATCAGGACTCCATGCGAATGCGCGCACGAGGGCAAATTCTTCTTCATACACCCAATCAGTTCCTCCATGGATGACCTCATTCCATTTTCCGCTGGTGGTCACTGCATATTCTGTATTGGTGTTGAGGTCTTTGTAATACAGGTTATTGTCGATCACGTAAGCCACTTTATTTCCCTTTGGTGAAAAATCGGCATACATCTGCAAACCTTTATCCGACAATTTCGTCGTTTTCTTTGTTTGCATATCGTACACATAATTATCGTCATATGTTGCCCAGCGATATCTTGGTTCTGAGGCTGTGGTGAGCATGACCGCAGTTTCGTCGGCATTGAAATGGTAATCGATAAATTCGGTGACAGCGCCACCGGTCTGATCAACATTGAACACCTCCCCTGTTTTTGATCCGTCGGCATAGGCATACTTCACGATGGTCTTACCTTCCTCATTGAGGGTATAGTGCACACCATCCTGCATACTCCGCAGGTCGTCGATCCCTTTTGGATAAAATCTGTAGGTTGCCCAGAGGTCTTCGATGGAGATAGTACTTTGAGCAAATAGCCCGGCTGAGGCCAATACAAATAGAATGAGCAGTAGTTTTCGCATATGGTTGGTCATTACATGTCAAAGGTAGAAAAAAGGCCGGCAGATGCGCGGGCGGGATTGCTAAAGGTTGTTAATATCAACCTTCTATGTTGATGCAGAACAGGAGGGTGCGACTGCGGAGTTTGTCCATCACATTACTTTCCTGAAGCACAGGATCCAGGGCGTGCACGTTAATGATCCCATTTGATAATTTGATCTCCGGTGCCAGGATGAAGTAAGGAAAATAAAACTCGAAACCAAAGCCGCAATTCACGGCAATATCACTCGGCATGATCTTTACAAGGCCTTCTGCGTTGCGCGCTTCTGCATTTGAGCTGAAATCGTAGGTATATTGCACACCACCCAGTACAAAAACCTTCATGTCTTTATAAGCAGCACTCTTAAACTTCACATCAAAAGGCATGAGGAGGTACAGTGATTCGATGGTTTGTGTGGAGATGGATTCGTTGCGATAGGTATAATCCAGATTTTTTTCGGCAAAGCTCAAACTGGGCACAAAGCGCAGGTCGAAGTATTTTCCGATACGCAGATTGCTGATGATACCCAGATTGAAACCGGGACCCGTGGAGGAGGTCACCTGCATCACCGAATCATGGCCGATAAAGGTATCCGCAAAAGAAACCTTGAAATCAGAGCTGTTATAAGCCAGGGAAATACCGAAGTGATACGGTTTGATCGAAAACCTGTTTTCGTATTCCTGCACATGCATCTGGCCAAAGAGCGCCAAAGGCATTACGAAGGTCAGCAGCACAATTACTTTTCTCCACTGTAGAGCGAACATATCCCGAACGTTAATCTTTTTACCTGGCAATTTTTGAATCCGGCTTTTCGCAAATGCGATAAAAACGCCTCACCTTCAGGGAAGGCCGACACCGATTCAAATAAATACGTGTATGCTCTCGCGTCACCGGACACTAAACGTCCGATGAGCGGAAGTATTGTACTGAAATAGAAATGATACAGTTGTTTGACCGGGAACACCCTGGGTTTGGAGAATTCGAGGATCACCACAGGAGAACCGGGTTTCAGCACGCGAAACATCTCTTCAAGACCTTTATCGAGTTGCTCAAAGTTGCGCACACCGAAGGCAACGGTAGCCGCATCGAAAGTGCCGGTGTCAAACTGCAATTGCTCCGAATCACCGCTAAGCAGGGTGATGCGGTCGTTGAGCTGCTTATCGCGCAGCTTCACCCGCCCTGCTTCGAGCATTTTTTCTGAAATATCCACCCCGGTCACCTGCGAAGCCCCTGATTTGAGGGCGGCAATGCTGAAATCACCTGTTCCACAAGCCACATCGAGCACATGGGCTGGTTTATAGGACTTGAGGATGCGGATCGCCTTATTGCGCCAGGCTACATCTATCCGCAGGGATAACACGCGGTTCAGAAAATCGTAGCGCCCGGCGATATTGTCGAACATCGTGCGCACCTCCTCTTTTTTAGAGGCGCTGGTTTTGTATGGTGTTACCGGTTCCGACATGCGGCGCAAAGTTACGGTGAATACGGCGCATCCACACGATACCCGTCGGTAAAGCGTACCTTTGCCCCGTGGAGATCATAACAGCGGAATACGTAGGAAGTTTTGTTGAGTTAGCCAAATGCCCCAAGGGCAAGGCTCCTGAGTTTGCTTTCATCGGGAGGTCTAATGTGGGTAAGTCGTCGCTCATCAACCTCCTCACCGGCCGTCGCGAACTCGCTTTAACGAGCGGGAAGCCCGGCAAAACACAAACCATCAACTACTTCCACATCAACGAGCAATGGTATCTGGTAGACCTGCCAGGATACGGCTACGCGCGCGTCAGCAGGGAGCAGAGGGGCAAATGGGAGCAGATGATCTCCGGATATTTGACGCAACGTGAGCCTCTGGTATGCGTTTTTCAGCTCATTGATGCGGGTATACCCCCTCAGGCCATAGATCTGGAGTTCACCAACTGGCTGGGAGAGCAGGGAATTCCCTTTGCGATCATCTTCACAAAGGCGGATAAACGGCCAAAGGACGCCAAAAGCGGAATGGAAGCCTACCAACAGGAAATGCACAAACAATGGGAAAACCTGCCGCCAATGTTCGTAACCTCCTCGACAAAGCGCCTAGGACGCGCAGAAGTGCTTGATTATCTGGAAGATATACTCCGGAATATCTGACCTATACCACCTTATTGGCACAGCTTGAAGAAGCAAAGGAGTCGGGTTTGGCCCTGAACACGAAGCCCATGCTCAAAATATAGCCCATGGCCTCCTGAAGGGCCGTATTGGACTGAAACCCGGGATTGGTATTGATATCAGCATGCACCTCCAGGTCTACATCATAGGTATCCAATAGCTCACATAGGGCATAGGCCACGGTGATCGACCTCGAAACCTCATATAAGAGGCGCTCCTTGAGAGTCATGCGCTGGGTAGAACGCTCATTGGCAATGAACATGAAGCCTCCCCTGCCCTCACGCAGGAACACGATTACGGTGCCGAACTCCGTAACAGGCCCGTACACCTGCGAATCCGACCCGATGCACACCTTCAACCGATTGCCTGCCGCCTGCTCGCGCTCAATGGCCGCGCGCACCTCCTCCACGATGGAGCCGTGTAACTCCCTCCCCCCAAAGGTGCGCCAGGTCATACCTTCCAGTGTTTGCATACACAAGTTTACACATTTTCCGCGTGGAAAAATTTCCCGGAGAGTAAAAAATGTATTAATTTTGCACCTTCAATTCACAATCGTTATGAAAAAAGACATTCATCCTACCAGCTATCGCGACGTTGTTTTCAAAGATTTCAGCGTGGACATTGCCTGGCTGGGTAAATCAACCGCAAATACTAAAGAAACCATCACCTGGGAAGATGGTAAAGAATATCCACTGATCAAACTCGAGATCAGCAATGTGAGCCACCCTTTCTTTACAGGCAAAGTGAAATTCATTGACACTGCCGGTCGTATCGAAAAATTCAATAAGAAGTATACAAAGAAATAATTTCTATACACATTACTTGCAACCCCTTCTGCCTTTGCTGTGCAGAAGGGGTTTTTTCTTTTATTTTTGTTGCGTATGCATGTGATACTTTTTGACGACAAGCGCTGGCAGCAATTGCTTCCGCTCACTTTTACCCGTCCCGTTGCCGGTTTGCGCATCGGTATTGACACCATTGCCGAAAAATGGACACATGCACTTGGACAGGCGGTGCATAATCTGACCGAGCCCTATCTGTCGGAAAAATTTCCGGTTGCCTATGGTAGCGATAACCTCTATATCTATGGTGGTGCCATCCCTGATTCGCCTCTGAATACTGCCATAAACAATTTACGCATCGGACAGGCCTTACTTGTGGATGGCGAATTACTCGCTTTGCGCAGCAGCGAACACTATTTCAGCGGCATGGCTTTGTGCGGAGATACTGCACGATATGAGCACATCAACTTTAGCGGCAACAGTGTGATCATCACACGACCCTGGCACTTATTTCAGTATAACGATCGTGTGTTGCGACAGGATTATGAGCGCATCACTGCACATCGTCCCGGCATACATATCCCTGATGGGAACCACATCATCGGACATCATATTTTCATAGAGGAAGGTGCACAGATACACGCCTCCACCATCAACACCCAAACCGGCCCGGTGTATATCGGCAAGGATGCGGAGATTATGGAAGGCAGTATCATTCGAGGTCCATTCGCTTTGTGTGATCATGCCGTGGTGAAAATGGGAGCTAAGATCTATGGACCTACTACGATCGGCCCGGGTTCGAAAGTTGGTGGCGAGATCAACAACAGTATTTTTCAGGCGAATTCCAATAAAGCACACGATGGTTTTATCGGTAACAGTGTGATCGGCGAATGGTGTAATTTAGGTGCAGACACCAATTGCTCCAACCTGAAAAATAATTATGCCTTTGTGAAATTGTGGGACTACCAATCACAAAAATTCATCAACACCGGTTTGCAGTTTTGCGGACTCATCATGGGTGATCACAGCAAATGTGGCATCAATACCATGTTCAACACGGGTACGGTGGTGGGTGTGCATACCAATATTTTCGGAGATGGTTTCCCAAGAAATTTTATTCCGAGTTTCAGTTGGGGCGGAGCAAACGGTTTTGTGACCTATAAACTGGCAGACGCTTTTCAAACAACCACAGCGGTAATGTCGCGCAGAAATATGGAATTAAGTCTCCACGATAAAAAGATCCTGACTACCGTATATGAACTGAGCGAAAAATACCGGAAGGGTCAATTAATATTTTTACATAAGTAATTCATCGCGCCGGTTTTACCGGAAGCTGTAAACACCTTATCATGTCACGAAAAAAGATCATTGCAGGGAATTGGAAAATGTATAAATCGCAGTCGGATGCCATCGCATTAACGGCTGCCATTGCAGATGGTATTCAGCGGAATGCTCCTGAGGGTGATGTATGGATCGCACCACCATTCTTATACATTGCCAAGCTGATCAGTCAGTTTGGAAATTCAGGGATACAATTTGGCGCACAGGATTGCAGCGTGTATGATGAAGGCGCGTATACCGGTGAGGTTTCTGCTGCAATGTTGCACAGTATCCATGCGGGATTTGTTGTGTTGGGACATAGCGAACGCAGAGCATATCACGGTGAAACAGATACCCTCATCGCAAATAAAATAGATGCAGCTTTGCGCAATGGCATTACCGCGGTGTATTGCTGTGGTGAGACATTGGAAAAACGCAATGCAGGTAAGCACATGGATATCGTTCGTGCACAGATTTCAACTGCATTATTCCATTTACCACCGCTGGCATATGAAAAAATAGTGATCGCATATGAACCTGTTTGGGCTATTGGCACCGGCGTAACCGCAAGCCCCGAACAAGCGCAGGAAATGCATGCCTTTATTCGTTCGCTTTTTGATGCGCAATACAGCACTGCTTTAGCAGCCGCTTTACGCATATTATATGGCGGCAGTGTAAAGCCAAATAATGCAGCAACGCTGTTTGCCCAGCCGGATATTGATGGCGGACTGGTGGGTGGCGCAAGTCTGGTGGCCGAAGATTTTCTTTCGATAATCGCTGCCGGTTGATCACATGGACCAATACCTGGTATATCACATTACGGCTTCCGACGAGCAGACTGCAGAAATATTGATCGCCCTGCTTGCGGATAAGGGATTCGACACTTTTGAACACAACGAAAATCAATTGAGTGCCTATATCACCGAAGAATTATATACTTCCGGTGCCATCGATCATTTTTTGAGTGCGTTGCAGGAAAAGTTTGTGTTCACTTATGCGCATTCCTATATGGAAAAGAAAAACTGGAATGCCGAATGGGAAAAGAATTTTCAGCCGATCCGCGTTGGCGATACCTGTATGATCAGGGCGCCATTTCACCCTGCTGAT
>JAYRVB010000536.1:0-3121 GCA_041918775.1 Chitinophagales bacterium | reverse complement strand
TGACCAGTTGCCCTGCTTCTCAGGCATTTGCGTCTCTTCGCCCCGACCTCATTACACATAAAGTATTTGAAGGCTGGTACCACGAATTGCACAATGAACCGGAAAAAGAAAAAGTATTTCAGGAAATAGCTTTATTCATTGCAAAACATATGTAATATGTTCACACAATTTCTCAGAAGCATACGCATCATCTTCGCGGGAATATTCATGGGCCCGGTCATTTTTTTAGGTATCGTACTTTTTTTACAAACCGGCATCGACCGCCCCTTCACCATTCCGGATGATCCATTTTTATATGTGGTGGTTGCGGCCGCCACTGTGGCCATCATCAGCGCAACCATGTTGTATCGCATGCGCCTCCCGCAGGCAAGGGCACAAGGCACGGTTGAGGATAAACTTACCGCCTGGCGCACACTGTTTATCGTAAAGCTCGCACTTACTGAAGGTGCTATACTGGTATCTATCGTGGTACTGTTTTTGCAAGAAGCAGATATATACGTATATCTCGCTGCTGCGCTCATCGGCGTACAGTCATTGAATTTCCCGAAAGAATCTACCATAAAAAGCGAACTGGATATCAATTAAATATCATGCAAAAAAGTACACTTATCCTTATTGCAGTCGGCATAATCACATTAAGCGCCTGCGACGATAAAACGGTTTCCTGCGGCGCCACCCTCATCGAGATCACCGACGCGGCTCAAAACTGGAACTCTTCTACCGCAGACTGCGAAACCTATCTCGACGCCATGCAGCGCTACATCGCCGACGACTGTGCCGGCACAAGTACGCTCAATGAATATCAGGCTATCATTGATACGTTGAATTGTCCGTAAATGTGTTCAGGTGTTCAGGTGTTCAGGTGTTCATGTGCGGGAATGCCGGGGGTGCGGAAGGAGCGTTATTGAACCCAATATTCAGTATCAGAAAATGATTGAGGTTACCGCAGATTTGGCTAGTTGTATATTTCTGACTTTATAACTTAAAAGCGCAGGCCATTAAGCGCTTATTTTGGTTTGTAAATTAGATGGATAAGTAGGGAATTCAGGCTGAGCTTTTTCATTGCATTTCGTTATACTTCTATTGAACTTTGTGATTTCTTTTTAAAATCTTAAGGAAGTTGCTAGATTTGGTTTATTGTTTAACCCTAATTAATTTATTATGTCAAAAATTAGCAATTTCGAACAGCTTAATTGCTGGGCATCCGCACGAGAGCTTGTGAATCTAGTACTTGATGTATGTGAGAAATCGATGATGAAATTTCACTTCAGATTCAAGGAACAATTATTCAGCGCATCTCTTAGTATAATGAATAACATTGCGGAAGGTTTCTCGAGGTATAGCAGACCGGAATTTATAAGATTTCTGAATATTTCAGTTAGTTCCTGCTGTGAGGTTAGAAGTATGACCTATATCCTCCTTGATCGTCAAATTATCAACCAGGAAGAGTTCAACCAATTGCAGAATATAATTTCAAAAACAAATAACCAGACCACAGCGCTCATTAGATATCTAATATCCAAGTAACCTCAACCCCTCACAACTACCTTTATCCTCTCAACCTGCAGAATATAAATCACTAACACTCGGAAATAGGCGCCCACACATATTGCATTCGCACATGAACACCTGAACACTTGAACACAATCCAACATGAACACAATCCAACATGAACACCTGAACACTTGAACACATGAACACAATCCTCTCCATCGACCAGGGAACAACCAGTTCCAGAGCCATATTATTCGACAGTGCCTTTAAAGAAATTGCCAAATCACAACAGGAATTCACACAGATATTTCCCAGGCCGGGGTGGGTGGAACATGATGCGGAGGAGATATGGAGAAGTCAGCTATTTACGATTGAAGAGGTGCTTAGGAATTTTGATGCATCAGCAATACAGGCTATTGGAATTACGAATCAGCGGGAAACGGTGGTGGTGTGGGACAGACATACCGGCAAACCAATACATCATGCAATTGTATGGCAGGACAGGCGGACTGCGGAAATTTGTGAGCAATTAAAACAACAGGGACACGAACATTACATCCGGGAAAATACCGGATTGGTGATCGACGCGTATTTTTCAGGGACGAAAATAAAATGGATACTGGATCATATTTCCGGTGCAAGAGAAAAAGCGATTAATGGAGATCTGCTGTGCGGCACTATTGATTGCTGGCTCATCTGGAAACTTACTGAAGGTCGCGTACATGCAACAGATGTGACCAATGCTTCGCGCACGATGTTATATAACATACGCAACAAACAATGGGATCAACATGTATTATCGGTGTTGGATGTTCCTGTCGCTATGTTGCCTGCCGTAAAAATGTCGCACGATGATTTTGGGTATGCCACTTTGCATGGACATCAGATCCCTATACGCGGTGTTGCAGGAGATCAACAGGCTGCGTTGTTCGGACAGCAATGCACGCAACCCGGCATGGTGAAAAATACCTATGGTACAGGATGTTTCATGTTGATGAATATTGGCGAACAATTTGCGTTGAGTAAAAGTGGATTGCTCACTACCATTGCCTGGGGACTTGATGGCAAGATCACTTATGCATTAGAAGGAAGTGTATTTATCGCCGGTGCAGTTATTCAATGGCTGCGCGATACATTGCAAATTATATCCAGTAGTGCCGAATCTGAAGATCTGGCGAGATCCATACAAGGAAATGATGGCGTATATTTTGTGCCTGCATTTACAGGATTAGGGGCACCGCATTGGGACATGTATGCACGCGGGACCATTACCGGTTTAACCAGAGGAACAGGCAAAGCGCATATCGCACGCGCAGCACTCGAGGCTATTGCCTATCAAACGCGCGATGTATTGGATGCCATGCAGCGCGATACCGGTATTCCGATCAATTCATTGCGTGTTGATGGTGGGGCTACTACCAACAACTGGCTGATGCAATTTCAAAGTGATATCTTACAAACAACAGTCGTGCGTCCTGCTTATTTGGAATCTACTGCTTTGGGTGCGGCAATGCTGGCTGCACATAATTCCGCCACACAAACATCTGCCGAACCAAACAATCAAACGCTATATTATCCATTAATCAATCTGACTGCTGCAAATGATCTTTATTTTCAGTGGAATGAG
>JAYRVB010000535.1:0-12853 GCA_041918775.1 Chitinophagales bacterium | reverse complement strand
TTTCAACACACTGCTTTGGCCACTGATAGTACCGCCATTTGGAAATGGCTGTGCAAGTAATATCCCATTGGAACGCACAGTTGGGATCACTTTTGAATCAGTATTATACGCAATAATGGAACGGATGTTTGGATTAAATTCGCCAACTTCATACACATCTCGTGTTGCCCGCACCGCACTGATCTCTTTTAAACCTAATTCGGTGGTCAGTCCGATGAAACCCGGGTAAATATGTTTGCCCGTGGCATCTATTAAGGAAGCTGTGTTGCTGTCGTAACCACTTTCTTTCGCCACACCGGCATATTCAATTTTTCCGTTGCGGATGATCAATAATCCATTTTCAATGATCGTGCCATCGCCAATGTGTAAGGTGCCACCTGAAATGACATACGGAACTTGTTGTGCCATCACATGATTGTTCATCAAGATCATGCTTAGCATCAGGTATACTATTTTGCGCATAAAATTCATTCAGTGTTTAAGTAATTATTCCCCTTTTACAAAGTCTCCAACATCCTCACAGTCGTACTGTCTTTTCGGTGTTGTACTTACCGGTACTGTTATGGCGCCATTTATTTTTTCCGCCATCATTTTGCGAATGATCCGATCGCGCTCTTTAGCTTCCTGGGCCAGTATAGCCTGTTGAGCAGAGCGATCGAAATATATGCGTCCATCTACCAAAGTTTTTTCCGCCATGGCATACATGCTCAATGGATGGTCGCTCCAGATCACTATGTCCGCATCCTTACCCTCTTTTATGCTGCCTGTTCTGTCATCGACATGCAGCAACTTTGCGGGATTCAGTGTGACCATTTTTAAGGCTTCTTCTTCAGAGATGTTGGAGTACTTTACAGTTTTAGCAGCTTCCTGATTCAGTCGACGCGCCATTTCAGCATCATCAGAATTGATCGCGGTAACCACTCCTGCATCATGCAAAATACCTGCGTTTTGCGGAATGGCGTCATATACCTCAAATTTATAAGCCCACCAGTCGCTAAAACTTGATGCACCGGCACCGTGAACACGCATTTTGTCTGCTACTTTATATCCTTCGAGAATATGGGTAAAGGTGTTCACCGTAAATCCAAAAGTATCAGCCAGCTTCATCAACATGTTTATCTCACTTTGCACATAGCTGTGACAGGTGATAAATCGTTTGCCCTGCAATATTTCTGCGACAGCTTCTAATTCCAGGTCGGTACGCACATTGTTTGCCGGATCTTTTTTAGCTTCCATGTATTCTTGCGCACGCGTGAAAATATCTGCATATACTTGTTCAACACCCATGCGTGTTTGTGGAAAGCGAATCACACTTTGGTCGCCCCAATTACTTTGTTTCACATTTTCGCCAAGTGCAAACTTGATATACCCCGGCCAGTTTTCAAATTTCATTTCTTCCGGTGACATGCCCCAACGCAACTTGATCAATTGTGTTTGACCACCAACCGGGTTCGCAGAACCATGTAGTATATGCGAACTGGTAACCCCTCCGCTTAATTGACGATAAATATTTACATCGTCGCAATCGATCACATCGCCCATGCGCACTTCTGCGCTACTGCTTTGCGTGCCTTCGTTAACGCCATCCGTAACGGCAATATGCGAGTGTTCGTCAATGATGCCGGCGGTAACGTGTTTGCCTGTGCCATCAATCACCAGGGCGTCTTTTGCTGAGATGTTCTTTCCAATTTTCAGGATCTTACCATTTCCGATGAGCACATCATAATTGGTGAGTATACCTGCTTTTTCATTTGTCCATACCGTAGCATTGGTGATAAGGATATTTTGTTGCGCCGGTGCTATGGTCCAACCGTATGCACTGAATGGATAGATCAATTCACCGATTTGTACGGAATCCTTTTTACGTACTTGTGGTTTTTCGGCATACACATTAGCAAAGCGAGCCGACCATTCAATCCAGTCGGCATTGGCTTGTCCGCGACCTGCAAAATCCTTCGACGCTTTCCAACCACTTAAACGGTATAGAACACCTTCATCAGTAAATTGCAAGGATATCCCCTGATCTGTTATAGTGCCATTTATTTTCAGTGTGTCGGTGTTTTTGATCACGCCAAACTCCGGTTGGTCAACATTGCCTTTGATGATCAATCCATACATGCGGTTTTGCACCTGTAATTGATAAACACCACGATGGTCATCTGCCATCGGTTTAATGGTATAACGTTCGCCATCTACCCAGTTATCGTAGATCACTGTTTCGTTGGTGAATATGTTGCCTGAGGTGATGAGGAAGTTGGCAATTTTTCCTTTGGCAAGGCTTCCTGCCTGCGCGTCAACACGCAACATTTTTGCCGGGTGCAGCGTGAGTGCAGCCAATGCGGCTTTTTCTGATAAACCATATTGCACTGCCTTGCGTACTGCAGATAGAAATTGTGTTTGATCTTCCAGGCCATTCGAAGTGAAGCAAAAAAGAATATTGGCCTTTTCCAGAAATGCCGCATTTGCAGGCGCCATTTCCCATTCCTTCAGATCAGAAAATGGAATCAGCGTGGCGTCGTAAGGATCGGTAACATCCGGTGTCTTTGGATAGTTTACCGGAATGATCAATGAGGCACCTGTTTTTACGATCTCGGGTATGCGCTGGTATTCATTTCCTCCGCCTTTAATGATAAACTGAATGCCAAACTCTTCGCCTATTTTATCGGCGCGCAATATTTCCAGTTTATCCTTTGTATCAAAAATGTGGATCAGTTCGCGATGTGCATTTATTGCTTCTAATGAGATATTGGTTTCTTCGGCATGACCGCCTTTTTTGTACCAGTCAGCATCATATAATGTCTGACGTATCAGGGCAATGCTGCCCATTTGTGAACTTGGATAATCCTGTGTACTACTGCCTTTGCGGAGCGCGTAATGATCACTTACTTGTTCAGTGAGCATAGCCTCACGTGCAGGCATGTCGCCGGCAAACACCAAGGCGCCGGTGCCGCGCATGATACCATCATGACGGTGGGTGAGTAATAATCCAAATCCGGATTGTCGGTACAGTTTTGCTTTTTCCGCGTCCGGGGCAAAAACACTATAGGCTTCAAATTCAGGTGTTAAAGCCTGATTCCAGCTTACGGCCTGTTGCTGATTATTTTCTAATTGCGGTCCCTTTTGTGGTGGATTTTCTTTTTTGGGTAAACCATAATCAGCATCCGCTTCAATGAAGGAAGGATAGATGAATTTGCCTTGCAGATCGATGACCACTGCGTCTTTGGGCACCTGTATACTGTTGCCAATAGCAGTAATAATGCCATCTGCAATGATCATGGTGGCATCCGTATAGGTTGTATTCGGATCTGCGACAATGGTAGCATGTGTAAAGGCATATACACGAGCGCGTTCATTCGCAACGCCATTTTCCGGCCAGGTGCTCTGAGCTGAAATATGCAGGAATGCAAAAGCACCTGCAATACATAAAATCAATTGCTTCATATAGGTTGAGGTCGTTAAGTGGTTGGATGCCACCTGATACTGCTAAGATATGGGTTAAAATGACAATACTTTTACTCCCCTTAAGCAAGTTTAACAATTGCGGAACAGGATTTGCGCGTTATTCAGGTGAACATTCGGGTAATTTTAGTGTCAAATCTGGATGTGTAACGCCTTGACCTAGCTTTGTACCTGAAGGGTGATTACCTTTATAGTGTATGCTGCATCGTTTATTCGTAGTGATCTTCACCTTGCTGAGTTTGCAGGTTTCTGCCTATCATATCATAGGCGGGGAGATGATCTATGACCGATTGGCAGGAAACACTTTTCGGATCACTTTGAAGATATATCGCGATTGTTCGAGTGCTGAGGCGGCGCCATTTGATGATCCGCTGCAGATCTATGTATACACTGCTGAGGGCGAGCTGTTTGACAGTCTGGTATTGTCGTTCCCTGGTTCTGATCTGATAGATCCCTCCATCATCAATCCATGCGTTGAAGTGAATCCGGATCTTTGTGTTGAAGAGGGCATTTATATCGGTACCATCGACCTGCCACCACACGTAGGTGGATATGATCTGGTGTATCAGCGTTGTTGTAGAAATACAACCATACTCAATATTTTAGAACCGATCAATACGGGAACTACTTACACGGCACATGTACCTGATCCGGGAAGTGTAACCAATTCGAGTCCGAGATTTACTGATCTGCCACCTGTTGCTATTTGTGCCGGTTATCCGTTCACCTTTGATCACGCAGCAACCGACCCCGATGGCGATGAACTTGTCTATCGTTTTTTTACCCCATACATCGGTGCGAGTTTTGATTTACCTGATCCATCTCCGGCATCTCCACCACCATTTACAGAAGTATTTTATATTTCACCCTATTCTGAATCCTACCCGATTGCCAGTGCACCTGCATTTGCCATCGACCCCGAGACCGGTTGGCTGGCAGGAACGCCCTCTGAACTCGGTCAGTTTGTTGTAGGTGTTGCGGTGGAAGAATGGCGAAGCGGAGTGCTCATCGATATTCATTATCGCGATTTTCAATTTAATGTAACTGATTGTACGCCCTCTATTGTAGCTGCTGCTCCGGCAGTGATCAGCGAGTGTGAAGATTATGAAGTGCAGTTTGATAATTACAGTGTCGGAACAGACGATTTTTACTGGGATTTTGGTGTGCCGGGCATTGCTACGGATATAAGTACTGACGACCTCCCCGCCTACACATATCCGACTGCAGGTACTTACACCGCTATGTTGATCGCATATCCGGGTTTCGATTGTTCTGATACTACTTTTATTACCGTTTATGTGTATCCTGAGCTGATCGCAGAGATCGCGTTTGATCATGTATGTGTTGAAAGTGAAGTCAATTTTATCGATCTCTCTACAACAGATTTTGGAACACTTACTGCCTGGGAGTGGAATTATGGAGACGGCTGGGGGAGCATTGAGCAAAACCCGGTGTATGCTTATGAAGAGGCGGGCAATTATATGTTGATCTTTACGGTGACCAATAGTTATGGTTGCACTGCGCAGATTTATGATACCATCACGATCTATCCTCTGCCACATGCACTTATCGCATCGGATACGGTGTGCATTAATCAATTAGATACAGTTGAAAGCGGGTCCATTGTCATTTTGCCCTATACCATAACCGATTATTTATGGACTATGGAAACAGGAGAGTCATTTGACACGGAGGACTTTATCTATAATTTCGACACACCCGGAATATACCCGGTTTCATTAACGGTTACTTCCTCTGTGGGTTGTGTGGATTCGATCAGTGCCGAGCTATATGTTGCACCTCCGGTTACTGCTGTACCGATATTTGACACGACCATCTGCGAGGGAGAGCAGGTTCACCTGATCACGGGAGGTGGCACAACCTATCATTGGTATCCTGAGGAATTTGCCAGTTTCCCCAATGCGCAAAGCACTTATTTTATTCCGGAATACAGCACAAATGTGTATGCGGTGGTAACGGATGGATGTACGACTGATACGGCATCTGCATACATACAGGTATTGCCGGGGCCGGATGTAATTGCTGATCCCGACACGGCTATTTATCATTTTGAATCAGTCGCTCTTATAGCCAGCGGAGCCGAAACCTATGTGTGGTCGCCCGCAGAAGGGCTGTCTGATACTACCTCATCAAATCCTATAGCCACTCCTGACCAAACTACTGCCTATGTGGTAACGGGAACTGGGCCAAATGGCTGCAAGGCCACCGATACGGCCTATATTCAAATACTTCCTGTTTGCTTCAAGTTTGCCACCGCCAACGCCTTTTCACCCAATAACGACGGGGTGAATGATCGCTTTCGACTGGTCACCAGCGGCGATGATGGCCTGGTTTCCATGGATATTTACAACCGCTGGGGTAAACAGGTGTTCTCTACAAATAGCCTGGAAGAAGGCTGGGACGGCACTAACGGCGAGGGGGTGCCTCAGGAGATCGGGATGTATGTATATGTCATTTTTACCTCATGTGATGGCGTTACCCAGCGCCTGGATGGCACAGTTACTTTGCTAAGGTGAATTGTTATGCCTATCTTTAGTTTTCCATACGTATTGTTTAGTTTTTAATAACCCAACTCTGACATGAAACGAGCCGGCTTACTCCTCGCCACTTTCCTCTTCCTGTTAACCGCACGCTTACAAGCTTCCCACATTATCGGGGGCGAAATTGTTTACACCTGTATAGGCACCAATCAGTATCAGGTTACCCTGATCCTGTATAGGGACTGTACTTCATTCACTCCATTCGATAACCCTGCCTACATGACCTTGTTTACGCAGGATGGAGAATTTGTAAATAACTTCCCATTGTCGTCTCCGGATATCATTGATATCCCGGCCGAATCTGACAACCCTTGTCTGGATGCCCCGGATGATGTTTGTGTTGAACAAGCTACTTATACAACAACGATCACCGTGCCTGATGGTGCTACCGGCTATATACTGGTTTATCAGCGCTGTTGCAGAAACGCCGGTATCGTAAATATTAATACCCCTGATGATGTTGGTGCCACCTATACACAGGAAATCCCACCAAATACAGATGCAGTTTGTAACAATTCACCCATTTTTAATGATTTTCCACCAACTGTGATCTGTCTGGATGACCCTATTGTTTTCGACCACTCAGCTACTGATCCTGATGGCGATTCCTTAGCGTATTTTTTTTACTGGCCTTACCAGGGTGCAGGTCCGTTTGATCCTGCTCCGGTAGTTGCCTCACCTCCGCCTTATACCGGTGTGTCATGGGTGGGTGGATATGACGAGTTTTATCCGATCGATGCTGCGCCTGCTTTTGTAGTAGATGAAGAAACTGGTATGCTTACCGGTACAGCAACTGCAGAAGGCAGGTACGTTGTAGGTGTGGTTTGTAAAGAGTATCGCGATGGCGTTTGGCTTGGCGATCATATCCGCGACTTCCAGTTTAACGTGGTGGCTTGTACACCGAGTGTAGTGGCAGAAATGGAAGTTGGCGATGCCACTTTCGATGATACTTCACCGGATGAAGAATATTTGAATTGTACAGATTTCACAGTGATATTCGACAATAACAGCACCGGCGGAACCAGCTATTACTGGGATTTTGGTGATGGTAGTTCCTCTACGCTTGAAAATCCGACACATACCTATATCGATACTGGTACTTATGAAGTGATGCTCATCGTAAACCCCGGCTTTACCTGTGCAGATACTGCGATCGGCATCATTAAATTGTATAATACACTGACGGCAGATTATGATTTTGTTGCAGGATGTTCAGGTACTCCGGTGGTGTTTACGGATGTTTCAAATAGTACCGAAGCAGGAGATATTATTACCTGGGACTGGTCTTTTGCTGATGGCAGTACCTCAGGTGATCAGGATCCTTTGCACGAATATGAAGATGGTGGTAACTATCCGGTAACGCTCATCGTAACCACGGATGTCGGATGTATTGATACTGTTACTTATGATGTATTTGTAGAATCAGGTCCGGATGTTGATTGGGAAGCAGAAGATGTATGTCAGGATGTTGCAGCTGAATTTGATAACCTCACCACGATCGCTACAGGAACCATAACCGGATATCTTTGGGATTTTGGCGATGGTGAGACCAGCACGGAGGAAAATCCTGCTCATCTTTACAGTGCACCCGGTGAATATACAGTTACGTTGATCGCTACTTCCGCAAATGGATGTACTGATACCTTGATCCAAACGATCAATATTGGTGAGCTTCCGTTTGCAAATGCAGGCCCTGATCAAAGCGTTTTGTATCTGGAAGAATTTGTTTTGGATGGCAGCGGTAATGGCACATTTGAGTGGACACCGCTGTTGACCGGTCTATATGAAAGTTTCTCTGATTATTCAGATGAAAATCCAACAGTAGAACTTGAAGAAACCACCACATTCACTTTAACCGTGATCAGCCCTGATGGCTGTGTGGGCACAGACCAGGTGACCATCACTGTAGAGGATGTGCCTATTGTGGAAGTGCCTACGGCATTTTCTCCGAATGGGGATAATGTAAATGACCTGATCACGCCATTCCTGCACGATATTGTGGCATTAGATCATTTTACGGTATATAACAGATGGGGTGAAGAGGTGTTTACCACCAATGCCCTCAATGTAGGTTGGGATGGAAAAGTGAATGGCAAAGAGGCAGATATCGGTACCTATGTGTATATCCTGGTTGCAACTACCACCACCGGTGGAGAGGAAATACGCCAGGGTAACTTTGTGCTTGTGCGTTAATTATTCGTTCAGCAATATTTCAATAAGTAGCTTTGCATCGATTTTCAGGCGATGAAAAAGCTACTTATTTTTTTTATATCCGGACTTGCTATATGCATGTCAGCTTGTATAAAGCCGGAACAGGATCATACCAGACGCGCGGAGCCTCCTATGTCACCGGAGCAGGTTGTGTATGTGAAGCATTGTAAACTTTGTCACGGGGCCAAAGGTGATCTGGGTTTAAGTGGTGCTGCAAATTTGAAAACTTCTGTGTTGTCCATCGAAGAGGTTAAACAGGTGGTTACCAATGGCAGAAATGCGATGCCTGCATGGGGACAGCAGTTGCCGCCAAATGAAATAGAGCTCGTTGCGTCTTATGTGATGACGCTTAGAGGGAAATAATTGCCCATCACCCATTGCCATTGATCATGGATCAATAAATCGTGTGTATTGTCAGTCGATCAGCCATATTATATCATTGGAACCATGTCGGGGAGTTCGCTCGATGGTTTAGACGTTGTGTATTGCTCGATCACACTAACACCTTCTCCCGATTTTACTATTCTTTTTGCGCGCACTTATGCCTATACAGAAAGTGAGCGCACAATGTTGGCACACTGGAGTACGCGTAGGGCATTGGCAACGGAAGAAGAGGATATCCGTTTCGCGGAGATCATGGCAGGGTATATTCAGCAGTTCATACGCACACATAACATCGTCCGTATAGATGCGATCGCTTCGCATGGACATACCACTTACCACCAACCGGATCTTGGTCGCACGCAGCAGATCGGTGATCCGCACACAATGGCGCGTATTTTGCAGGTACCGGTGATCGGTCAGTTCAGGCAGGCGGATGTGGATGCGGGTGGACAGGGTGCGCCTTTGGTGCCTATATGTGATGCTATGTTTTTTGCCGGATATGATGCTTGTTTGAACATCGGTGGCATTGCCAATATTTCTTATCAGACAACCTCCGGTCGCATCGGTTTTGATATTTGTGGAGCCAATCAGCTATTGAATCATTTTGCGCAAAAAGCCGGTGTTGATTTTGATGCTTTTGGCAACATAGCCGCTTCGGGCACCATCCATCAGGAAACTTTATTCAAATTGAATGCTGAACCCTATCTGCGATCTGCACCGCCAAAAAGCCTTGATAATTATACCGTTTTTCAAACAGCGATCACCACATTGGAAAATGCGGCATTGCCGGTTGCGGATGCATTAGCTACTGCAGTTGCGTTTATCGCTCAGCAAATTACACTAGTAATTCAACAACAGCCTGACCGGCAACCTTTAGATGCATATACCTTATTGGTAACGGGTGGAGGTGCCTTTAATACGCAATTAATTCGTTCCATTGAAACGCAGGCCGGCCTAACTATTCAATTGCCTGAGGCTAATGTCATCAACTATAAAGAGGCATTGGCTATGGCGCTGATGGGTGCGCTGTTTCTGGAAGGTAAACCCAACTTTTTACCGTCAGTTACAGGTGCGCATAAGCCGGTTTGCGGCGGCGTGTTAGCACTCCCAACCAAATAAGTTGCAATTTTGCAGGACATGATTCTCGTTACAGGTGCTAATGGTTTAGTGGGCAGTTACCTCTGTAGGGCATTGCTCAAACAGCATCAGACCATTCGTGCATTAAAGCGACCCGATAGTAGGCTGCATCTCGTCGCAGATATTGCAGATAAGATCGAATGGGTTGAAGGAGACGTAACCGATATCCTTGCTTTAGAAGAAGCCATGCAAGGTGTCACGCATCTGTATCACTGTGCGGGGGCGATCTCTTATGCAAAGAAAAAAGCTGCGCAACTCATTCAGGTAAATGTACAGGGAACCACCAATGTGGTTAACCTGGCGTTGGATATGGGTGTGCAGAAAATGTTACACGTAAGTTCCATAGCTGCATTGGGCAGATCGGGTGAGCGCGGAGAAACCGTGAATGAATCTGCACCCTGGAACATGAAACATGTATCAACGCCTTACGCCTATTCCAAATTTGCTGCCGAGCGGGAGGTGTGGCGTGGGATAGCTGAGGGACTGGATGCGGTGATCATTAATCCATCCGTGATCCTGGGCGCCGGAAACTGGCAAAGCGGATCCAGCAAATTATTTACCACCGTGTATCAGCAATTTCCCTATTATACCGAAGGTATAACCGGATATGTGGATGTGCGGGATGTGGTGCAGGTGGCCATTGCATTGATGCAAAGTGAGATCAGTGCCGAACGATTTATTTTAAGTAGTGAGGATCTTGTTTTTCGTGACATGATGTTTATGATCGCTGATGGACTTGGTGTGCAGCGACCATCAAGACGCGCGGGAAAATTCTTGTCGTCGCTTGCGTGGCGAACAGAGTGGGTGAAGAGTTTATTTACAGGTGCTGAACCTACCATTACGCGACAAACTGCGCGCATGGCCAACAGCATTACCTATTTTGATCATAGTAAAATACGCAAGGCATTAAACTATGAGTTCATTCCTATGCATCAATGCATAGCGGATACTGCAGCTGCATTTCTGGCAGAAAAAAAAGACAACGTATTTCACCCATTGCCTTTTGCACATTAAATTTTTTTTTTTTGGAATTTATTCTTCGAATGTTTTAGGCACATTCGGATCAGTGATGATGATATAATCGCCATTGTGCTTATGGTCGTCCCATTGAATATTCGGAAAATTTTCGTCAGAACCGGTGCTGATCACCAATGCTTTGGCTTTTGGTCGGTAATTATGTAATTGCGTTACTACGGCATAATGTTCATCGCTATGAAAGCGTCCGTTAATATGGAATACTTTATTGCCTTTATGTGCTTTCATGTATTCGGCGATCGACCAGGCCATGGTGGCATCCCAGGTAGATTGTCCCATGATCATATCCATGCCCGGTGTGGTCACATTCGCTGCGGTCATACTGGAATCGTGTCCGGTAAATACATCCACTAATTTTTGAAAATAGGGGCCGCTGGCTGTATCAAAAGGGAGGGGAGCGATGTGGTCTTTACTTTCTTCGGGTAGTGACATCAATCCCTGCATGCCTTTGCGCACGGCTAAGCTTGAATAGCGTCCTGCTGCATTTGCGCATACCACTTCGAGTTTGTGCTCTTTCGCATATTCAACCATGGGTTTATAGTCGCGGTAGTTGCTCCATACACGCGCATCTTTATTGAATTGTTTTTCTTTGATCAGGCCGGCAAGGTATTCATCCATGACCGGTTGCACATCGCGATCGAACATTTCCATGCTCAATGCCATGTTGCTGCCATACGCTTTGTTCATTTTTTCGAGCAGTTGTGCTTCGAGGTAGTGTCCAACACTATCGTTGTGTTCTTCGCCAAAGAATAGCACATCGTATTGTTGCATTTCCGTAACAATGGCATCGAGTGTGGTTACCTGGCCGGTGCGTGTATTGTAAACGATATAATGCTTATCGGTAAGTTGTGCCTGCAGGGAAGTACTGAGGAAGCACAGGGCAATGATATATTTCATAGCCTAAAAATACGCCAATTTGCATTTTCGGACCGGATTAAAAAAAACGGATATGCAGGCAGTGCTGCGCATCAGGATAATGTGGCGGTATCCCAGTTAATTTCGCCTACACCATAGCGTACTTCTTCCCCATCATCCTGAACAATCAAATGTCCCTGCGCATCTACTCCTTTGCAGATGGCGAGATGGAGCATATCCCGGTGTTGATACCGTATCTGTTTACCGAATCCGAGCAGATGCTGATGATACTGTTGGTCAATTTCGGCCAGATGTCCGGCGCGCAGTTGCAGGTAGCGGTGTTCGATGTGCACGCACAGGGTATCCAGCACGACTTCAACCGGCACGCGTTCGCCGCTGAGCATGGCCAGGGAGGCGGCGAGTGGGGCAGAGGGGCCAAATTGCATTTGATTCACGTTGATGCCAACTCCGGCGATGACCCATTGCACGCGGTTGGAGATGGAGGTTTCGATGAGGAGGCCTGCCAGTTTCCTTCCCTCGGCGTAGATGTCGTTGGGCCATTTGACCTGCACTTCGGGAAGTTTCCCTGCCAAAGTGTCGCGAACGGCAAGGGCCAGGGCCTTATTCAGGTAAAAAAGGTCGTTAGCGGCCAGAAACGTGGGTTTCAGGAGGATGGAAGCGGTTAGATTCTGACCCGGTTCGGCTGTCCAGGTGCGCCCCCGCTGACCTCGGCCCGCTGTTTGCTGTGTGGTGGTAACGGTAAGTCCTTCCGCAGCTTCGGGGTGTGCCATAATATGCGCCTTCAGCAGATCGTTCGTGCTGGGGGTGCTTGCTACATGCATGCGCCGGAGGCCTATGAAAAGCGGGTGCGACAAAAGAATTCGTAATTTTGCAACCTTTAACAAAGTAAGTGAGAAAATCAACAAAGAAGGCAGCTTCCCTGCAATATTCCTTAACTGAGCTCGTCATTGACAGTATCCTCGACAAAAAGGGAGAAGAGGTGGTACATTTAGACCTGACCGCTTTACCTGACGCTGTGAGTGATCATTTTATCATATGTCATGCCGATTCCACCACGCAAGTGCGCGCTATCGGAAACCATATTGTAGATAATGTGTTTGATAAAGGTAGTGTTAAACCTTTCAGCAAGGAGGGCTTCGATAACGCCGAATGGATCATCATCGATTACATGGATGTAGTGGTGCATGTAT
>JAYRVB010000534.1:0-3476 GCA_041918775.1 Chitinophagales bacterium | reverse complement strand
GCATGTATTTTATTAACGAATTGACGAATTAACAAATTAACGAATTACACTCCTGCCCTCTGTGTCCCTGCATATATGGATTTCCCATACAACACACACCAACAAAGCAAAAAGGCACAGCTATTCATGCTTCACAAATTGCGTAGCATACATTTCGCCTTGCTTATTTGTAGCCTGCAATAAATATATTCCGGGCGCAAGTCCGTCAACAGCAATTTCACTTTTGCCCTGAGTGCGCGTACTTAACTGCATGCTGCCTTGCACATCGTAAATGCAAACCAGATAGTCATTTCCTTCAGGCAATTCAAGCTGCAAAATATCGGTAGCCGGGTTCGGAAAAACCAAAACCTCATGCCCAACAGGCGTATGAATGAAGGTAGTAGTGGTATCTGTTTCTACGGTATCTCCACTTATAAAATTTAAATTGAACAGTACAATATCCTCAGTATAAAAAGTTCGCGAAACTCCAATTACATTATGATCATCCGTTGCGAGCAATTGAAATTGTGTATAAAAAGGCTGAAACTCTCCGGCAAGTACTTCTATGGGTTGCGGCCAGGCAATATTTCCATCCGCATCTAATTTTTGTGCATAAAACCTTCCTGCAGCATTATAAAATAATGCCACCTGATCATCAGAAGTAATTGTAGATTTCAATACCGGAATATAATAATTCGTATCCTCCACATATACAGGTTCCGACCATAATGCCTCTCCGGATAGCCCCAACTTCTGCATATAAAATCCGGGCGCATCAGGCCTGCTGTCGATCCAACTTACATATTGACCGTCGGCACTACCCGAAAGCGCAATGCCTTCCTGTACACTGGGATCTGTATATATCGGCAGACATAATTCATCCCAAACAAATGTACCATCATCAGCAATACGCGCAGCATACACATCTCTGTCTGTTGAAGTCCAGGCAGAAAATAGCCCACCTGCACCATCATTTTGCGCACCATAATACGGGTGACCAGCATAAGTGCCGCCAATTCCGGCTGTGCATGCAGTAACCAATGTAGGTTCTGTCCACAAAAAGCTTCCACTTGCATCAAACCTTTGCAGATATGCGCCATAAAACTCCCAACTAATATATCCACCACCTGACAGATCCGGGATGAGTTTCAAATTTCCGGCAGAACCAACACCTGCATCCCAAACGAGTAAGCCATTATAACCCCATTCTACAACCCCGGCATCAGAAATTTTATTGATATACAGATCATCATATCCGAACCCGGTAAGCACATAGGTCACATAACAAGTATTGCCGACACGCATCATTTCAAGCTCATATCCGCTGGCACCCCATATTGAAGGTGTAGGTCCGGCTAATGTTGCGTGCGTAGCTAAAACGAGCTCTCCATCCGCATTAACAATATTTGCCAAAACAGAATCGCTGTATCCCGACCAGCATAACATCAATGTATTATCCTCCAACACAGCCACCTGCAAACAGGTGATTGGATTATCATTACCCACAATTCGTTTACCATCAGCCTCCCAAAGCATATGGCCGTCGGCATCTAATCGCTGTCCGTATATTTCTGTCAACCCGGAGCGGTTATCAAGCCAAAAAACATAGTAACTCTCCTCCCCATCAAATACCAGCTCAGGCTCGCTTTGAGCAGCCGGATCCGCACAAATGATCAACGGATTTTCCGGATCGTTTGACCATTGGGCAAAGAGAGTTGTTGATGTAAAAAATATCGAAATGATTACCAGTATCCCGCGCATATACAATTGCTTTTGTGAACTGCAAATGTATAGGCTCCCGCAGGCGCCCGCACGGAGAATTTTTGAGCATTGTAGAACCTGCTCAACGCGTTTTTGTCAGGAGAAATACTTCTCCAGATCCTCATTGACGATCTCAGGCATCGTCACCCGCAACTCAGGTGTGCGTTCCATTTCGCGTTTGATCGCAAACATAGCTTCATGGTTGCGCGCCCAGCTGCGACGTGCAATGCCATTGTTCACATCCCAAAACAACATCATCTGTAGGTTGCGCTCGGCGTCTGCACTGCCGTCCAACACCATACCGAAGCCACCATTGATCACCTCACCCCAACCTACACCACCGCCATTATGAATACTCACCCAGGTTGCCCCGCGGAAACTATCACCTATCACATTGTGTATCGCCATATCTGAAGTAAATCTGCTTCCATCATAAATATTGCTGGTTTCGCGATAAGGCGAATCCGTTCCACTTACATCATGATGATCGCGACCCAATACTACCGGACCACTGATACGTCCCTCTTTGATCGCTTTATTGAATGCCTGTGCAATTCTTATCCTTCCTTCCGCATCAGCATATAAAATTCGAGCCTGACTGCCCACTACCATTTTATTGTGCATCGCCGAACGTATCCAATTGATATTGTCCTGCATCTGCAACCTGATCTCCTCAGGCGCGTCTGCATACAGATCCGCAAGCACATCAGCAGCGAGCATATCCGTGGTACGCAGGTCTGCTTCATCATTGCTGCAACATACCCACCTGAATGGACCAAATCCATAATCAAAACACATAGGTCCTAAAATATCCTGCACATAACTGCGATATTTAAAATCCCCATCGGATTGCAAAATATCCGCTCCGGCACGCGATGATTCCAATAAAAATGCATTACCATAATCAAAAAAATACATGCCACGCGCCGCAAGTGTATTAATGGCCGCCACATGTCTGCGCAAACTTTCATACACTTTCTCCTTAAACAACTCCGGCTGCTCAGCCATCATACGTTTGCTTTCTTCAAAGCAGATCCCTGCAGGATAATATCCTCCGGCAAAGGGATTATGCAATGACGTTTGATCGCTGCCAATATCAATATGCACACCGGCCGAAGCCAACTTCGCCCACAGGTCCACCACATTCCCCTGATACGCCAGACTCACCGCCTCCTTTTGTTTGCGCGCCTGCTCCATACGAATGATCAATTGATCGAGATCCGTATACACTTCATCCACCCAACCCTGTGCATGCCTTTTTTTAGTTGCTTCAGGATTTACTTCTGCCACCACGCACACCCCTTTTGCAATTACTGTGGCTTTTGGTTGCGCACCACTCATCCCGCCTAAACCTGCAGTAACAAAAACTTTTCCGGTGCAATCCTCCGCATGCGCATCAATTTTACGCGCCGCGTTCAACACGGTGATATTTGTTCCGTGCACAATACCTTGCGGTCCAATATACATGAACGACCCCGCCGTCATCTGCCCATACTGTGTAACACCCAACGCATTAAATTTCTCCCAATCATCCGGCTTCGAATAATTTGGGATCATCATACCATTCGTGACCACCACTCGCGGTGCCAGTTTATGTGATGGAAATAATCCCATTGGATGACCACTATATAACACCAGCGTTTGTTCATCAGTCATCGTGGCCAGATATTGCATGGCCAGTCTATATTGTGCCCAGTTTTGAAATACAGCACCATTGCCCCCATAAGTGATCAACT
>JAYRVB010000533.1:0-8921 GCA_041918775.1 Chitinophagales bacterium | reverse complement strand
TGGCCGGTCAATGGTCGAAAATCCAGTCCTTCGATCAACTGTCCCGGAGTAACGCCACTAATATCACCGATATACATAGCTGCTGCGGCATCTGTAGCATCAAATTGGTATAAACTATTTCCGCTCAGCGCATAAATAGATTGGGCCTGTGCCTTGTTTACAAACAACAAACTCGCAGCGGATATGCATATTGCATAGGTCGTTCTGCGAAGGGTATCCATTAAGTGAAGATGTTTCATTTTCTTTGATTTAGGTGAATGATATAATTCCTGAAACAGGAGGCATATGCTTGCGCAGATATGTCGCCCGGGCGGCCAACCGCAGATACTTACGAACTGAGATCCAGTTTGGATTTCCGATAGTGCACTTTTTTTTGAAATCCTTGTGCGGTGGGCATTGCCGACTTAATTACCAGGCTTTAGGCTGATACGCGGGTGTTATGTAATTTTGCGAAATGCTTCGCACGTCCCTTTTTGGTTTGATCCTGTTGCTGCACTTTAGTGCCGGAGCGCAGGCATCCTTTGACCAGGCGGTGATCAATATCGGCAACATCGGCATGTTTGTCACCAATGCCGGCACACTCGGTCGCCCTGATGTGCGCAATACACCTACCGGCGAACCTTCTATGGAATATCCTATCAATTCGGGGATAGAGCATTTATTCGAAGGCGGTATATGGATAGGCGCGATCGTAGATGGTCAATATCTGGTGAGCACCTCTGCAAAAGATGCGGCGAGTGGATATACCACCGGTTTGGCCGGTTATGAATTTACTGCCGAGATCAGCAATACTATCCAGCAGCGCAGTACATTGACGAACAGCGACTATTTTAGTTTTGATGCGATCTCACATCAGGATCTATTGGTAGACATCAGCGACCAGAATACCATCGTTCCCGGCACGGCGATCACCATTAGTGAACATACACAACCTTTACAGGCCATAGTGCATTTAGAAACATATGCCTGGAATTATTCTTTTGCCGATTATTTTGTGTTGCTGAATTACAGTATCACGAATAATTCCACCTCTGTATGGGACAGCGTGTATTGTGGACTCTGGAGCGACCTCGTGGTGCGCAATGTGAATGTAAGTACTGATTTCGGTTCTGCATTTTTTAGTCACGGTGGCTATGGATACCTCGACACCTATTTCACCAATTATGCATTTGACGTAGATGGTGACCCGGGATTTACCAATGCCTACGGTGCGTTCCAATTTCTGGGTATTGAGTGGCGCGATCAGTTTGTACATCCAAACAACAACAGCAACCTGACTGCTGCAGGATATCCGGCAGCCGAAGTGAATAGCAATTTCTGGATCTTCAATACCACTGCAACGCCTCCCTATAATGCGCCTGCCGATGATGTAGAACGATTTAATAAGTTAAAGAGCGGATTGAATTATGTAGATATCGATATTGTCGAATTCTTAAAAGACCCTTCTACCACCGGAGGGCTTACCAATTTATTATCCGCAGGTCCGATGATACAGGTAGAGCCGGGAGAAACCTTTCATGTTGTATTTGGTGCCGTATGTGCAAAACAAATTGAAAATGGCGGAACCAATGGTGTTGAAATGGACACACCTGAAGCTCAGGCAGAACTCAATGAACATTTGAGCTGGTCGCGCAGAACTTATTTAGGTGAAGATCAAAATGAAAACGGACTGCTGGATGAGGGGGAAGACCTGGATGCAGATGATATCCTCGACAGATACATTTTGCCGGAACCACCTGCAACGCCAAAAATGCATGTAGTGGCTAGTGAAAACACCATCGATATTTACTGGGATAATCGCGCCGAGTTCTCCATAGACCCAATAAGTAAAGAACTGGATTTTGAAGGCTATCGCTTATATAGAACACAAGTTGGTGATGATTTTAATCTCAACCTCATTGGTGATGCCAATATGATCGGGCAATGGGATCTTGCAGGAAACGCCATTGGATATAATAATGGCCTTACGGCTATCGCTTTACCCACACCAATGATCATTGATGCCGATACCTTTTATTATAAATACACAATAGATCAAGTACTGAACGGATGGCAATATATGGTGATCCTTACTGCCTTCGACAGAGGGGATGAGGCGCTGGAAATTGAAAGTCTGGAATCTTCATTTGTTGAAAATGCCGTGCATGTTTTTCCGGGCACCACCCCTGCAAATGGCGACGATATAGTTGTAGGTGTATACCCAAATCCATATAGCCTGAACGCAGCTTGGGATGGTTCAACACAAACTACTCGAAAACTGATGTTTTCCCATTTACCGGAACGATGCACGATCACCATCATGACCATTTCCGGTGACATCGTTGCTACCTTGCAACACGATGCTGATACCTATACCGGTGCTGATACTGAATGGTTCTCTACCTACGCCGGTGATCCCGACAACCGGATCTTCAGTGGTGGCGAACACGCATGGGATATACTCAGCGAAAGCGACCAAAGCATTACGCAAGGCATTTACCTCTTCAACGTCAAAAACACAGACACAGGTGAAATTTCGCAAGGAAGATTTGTGGTGATCAAGTGAGTTGTGGTTTGTTAAATTATGATAAAGTCGCTTGTTTAGGCAGCAGGGGAAAGTGTGCAAGTGTGTAAGTGTGTAAGTGTGCAGATCCCGCTTGGGCGGGATGTCGCTGCGCTCCATGTGCAAATGCGCAGATCAAGTTTGTCGGCATGTCGCTGGGCTTCGGGTGCGGATGAACTGCTGAGAGAAACATTTAAGTGCCGTTTGGATTCTCTCCTTTTTCCTCTCTCATTTCTCATCTCATCCTCATGCCCCACCGATCCATCAATGTCATTGATGAAGATCTAATTATTGAAAAAACCAAAAATCAAATTAATACTCTGTCCAGTCTTTTCTGCGTGTGAGCTTGAGGTCTTGGAGGACTGCGGCTTTTACGTTGATGTTGAAGACATAGCTTTGGCGCAAACCAAAGGGGATCCATCTGAAACTCATCTGCCAGCAATGCAGATCGCGATAGATATCTATGCTTGTGTAAGTGAAGTCTTTCAATTGAAAATCATAACCGCTGGTGACCTGAACTTTCCAGTTCGGTGTTACGGCGATGTCGCCACTGAATGTGGCTGATTGGGTAGTGTATAAACTATCTATGCCGGCTGCGGTAGGCGTATTTGTGACGCGCAGGTTATAGCTCACGGCAAGGTTCCATGGTGTTGTAAAGTCGATATAATCCTGCGGATTGTTCCACACCATTTCACGTTCTTCTTCGGTACCAGCAGTAGTAGCCATGGATGGATTTTCCTTTCGCAGAGATTGAAAATCGGTACTCACTGCGAGGTTACCACCATTAAAGCGACCAATGCGCTGATTTTTGGTCCATTCAAATGTATTGATATTCCTGCCTAATGAATCCAAAACATATGGATCAAAACTTCCACTTACATTGACACGCACTTTTTTGGCAATTGTGGTATAAGCACTGAAGCCAATGTCACTGAAATTCAGAGAGTCTGCCGCCAGATTATATGCAGATGAAACACTAAAGTTTTCAATGAGCCGTATCTTTTTTTCATGCTTGACTGAATCCTTCTTTGAATACACTTTTATATCCAGGGTATTTGCCAGATTCAGGCCTATACTTCCGATCTCACCTCTTCCCGGACCACTATAGATACCACCCTCAAATATGCTATACAAAGTAGGTCCATCATTTGATGGCGTAGGATAATATTCGCCATAATAACCATACTTGGGATCACCAAAATCAGGTGTATAATTAAAGGACAATGATGGCGTTAGCACGTGTCGGATGGCCTTCAACTTACCATTGAATTGCGCCATCGAATATACCTTGGTGGTTAAACTTGCACCCATACTGTAATATCGTGCTGCGCGCAATTCATTGATCGTATCCGTACGCACCAGATACTCTGTAGTGATTATGCTATCCTCACCGGTTCCGGTTTGAATGGTATCGATCACCGTGTATGGGTCATAGCTTTTTCGAATGGTCTCGAAATACCAGTTTTCAGTATAATTTGCGTATGGACTTAGCGTAAAATACTTAAGTATTTTCACCGGTGCACTTGCACTTACTTTATGCGAAAATCCCGATCGCAGATCGTCCAGCATGTCCTGTGTAAAAAACAATGAATCAGGTGTCGACACTGTATTTTGCATATTCATGGCGTAGGTCACACCAAACTGATATAAAAAGCTATTCGGATTATCGGTGAGTGACTTAAATGGATATATCCTGCTCATACTGAGTTGCGCCTCAGGCAAAGCAGCAGTTACCGTATTGGTGCTGATATTCTGACTGTGCCGCATGGAAGCCGACAAGGAGAAGGGCGATCCCGGAAACACCCTACTATAGCTGACGGTAGAGTTCAGCTGATTGGTAAGGTAACTGCTTGAAAAACTGTTGTCCTGCAAGTAGTTTGTTGAACCAAGATTTACACTTGCACTAAATTTATTATTAGGCAATGTTTTTGCATCCTGCGAATGCGACCATCTCACAAAAAATCCTTTGTTCGCGCTAAAAGAAGGATCGAAAGACAAACCGAATTTATTTACAGTATAATCAAAGCCAAGCGAGCCGGTAAATTTATACTTGAGTGCATACCTCGACATGGCATGGAAACCCCAGCTTCCTCTTGAATAAATATCACCTGTAAGCATAAGGTCGTAATAGTCGCTCAATGCAAAGTAATATCCTCCGTTGCGTAAAAAATATCCCTGAGAGATATGGCTTCCGTATTGCGGTATGATGAGTCCGCTGGTTTGTCCGCGTTTGATCGGAAAAATACCAAAGGGTAAAAAGAGTGGTGTAGGCACATCAGCGATCACCAGATTTGCAGGACCGGTTACGGCAATTTCCTGTGGCTTGATCTTTGCCTTGCGTGCTGAAATATAAAAATGCGGATGGTCGAGTTCGCAGGTTGTATAACTCAGGTGGTCGCCAAAATAAGAATCATCCTCTGCCTTCTTGGCATCGGTTACCGCAATATACCCCTCCCCTTCCTGCGCTCTGAAATAATGGATCTTTCCTTTTTTCGTGCCAAAATTATAACACATGGATTCCGCCTTGAATTCTTCGTCGCCATCGCGGAAATACACGAGCTCCCCTTTTTTCCCACTACTGTCGGTTACCTGTTCGGCACAAATTGTTTTTGCTTCCCAATCAAATGCTATGAAGTCGGCCTTGAGATAAAAGGTGCCATAATTGATCTCCCCCTTTGCATAAATATACGTTTTGCCGGAATCGAGGTCATAAACAATACTGTCGACACCCTTATACGTAATAGCGGCATCCAAAGCATCCGGTGACAATGTATACCAGAGATCTGCACCGTTCAATTCCAATGCCGGAGTATCCACTACAGAGTGGATCGTATCGGAGCTGTCAGGCAAAATCTGTGGCCCCCCGATCTCGGGCGAATCCACACTAACCACGTGGGTTTGCGCAATTTTATATACAATTGGTGCGCTTTTTGCAAGAAAACTCATACCAAAGCCCGCCAGGAGCATCGTTATCAGTAGGAATTTTCGCAACACAGGAAACTTTGGAATAGTTTTATGAGTAAAAGTTAGAAGGACAGCAAATATTGTGCAAAGCTATGGAAATTATGAAAAAAAGGTTTGGGAAGAAAGGGTTAGTTATGGGCATGTTTGCGGGCTTATGGGTATTGGTATGTGCTTTTTACACCCCTGAACCGGCAGAGGTAACTCCCTACAAACTCAAAACCGTGGTCATTGATGCCGGACATGGTGGTCACGACCATGGCTGCAGTGGCGCCTCCCACAACGAAAAAACCCTGGCCTTGAAGATGTCGCTGAAACTCGGCGAATTGATAGAAAAGAATTACCCTGACGTAAAAGTGGTGTACACGCGCAAAACAGACGTTTTCATCGAACTTTATGAGCGTGCGGCCATTGCCAACAGGAACAATGCCGATCTGTTCATCTGTATCCATTGCAACGCCAATCCATCTGCATCACCGTATGGCACTGAAACCTATGTGATGGGTTTGCACAAAACCGAAGCCAACCTGAATGTGGCCAAGCGTGAAAACGAGGTGATCCTTCTGGAAAGTGATTATAAGCAGAATTACGACGGGTTCAATCCAAATGATCCGGCATCACATATCATATTCTCTCTGAATCAGCATGCCTTTATGGAGCAAAGTATCTTATTTGCTTCTTCGGTAGAAAAATACATGAAATCGCATGCAAAACGCAGTAGCCGCGGCGTGAAACAGGCGGGGTTCCTCGTACTCTGGAAAACAGCCATGCCGAGTGTGTTGATCGAGACAGGGTTTCTTACCAATGGTGCAGAAGAAAAGTTCCTGGGGTCTGATGAGGGCCAAAATGCAGTTGCCGAAAGTATTTTTTATGCGTTCCGCGATTATAAGAACGATATGGAAAATAACGCTGGCCAGGTAAGCGATGATAAGGCTAAGGAACTCACTGCCCAGGTAGATAAGAATCCATCAGAAACTACCCCTACCGTTCAAAAAAGCACAGAGGATCAAACGAAAGGCCTCAGTTTCAGCGTTCAGTTCTATACCTCTGAATCAGAGGCTTCAGCAACGAAATTCGCCAAACTGAAACCGGAAAACATCACTTATGTGCAGGAAAACGGACTCTACAAATATCGCCTCGGGCCATATACCACCCTCGACGAGGCCACCAAAAAGCAAACATTTGCCCGCACAAATGGTTTTACAGATGCCTTTGTGATTGCCATGAAAGACGGCAAACGCATCAGTGTGGACGAGGCCAGGGCGCTTACAGCAGGTAAGTGACCGTGCCCAAAGCAACAATTGCTTAACTTTACTCCGTAAACCGAACAGACTTGAAAATTTCGAACGAATCGAAAGTAGGGATACTTGCAGCAGTTGGCATTGCCATGCTGTTTATCGGTTTTAATTACCTGAAAGGCATCAATGTGTTCCACAAAGGAACCGACTATGCCATTCAATATCCCAATTCCGGTGGATTAGAGGTAGGCGATCCGGTGATCATCGATGGACTTACTGTCGGTCGGGTGAAGTCGGTTGTACTGCAGGATGATCAAAGCGGAGCAGATGTGATCATCAACTTCGAACAGGATGTGCGCATTCCTGATGATAGCTATGCCCTGATCAGAGGAAACCTGATGGGGGAAAAATATGTACAGATGCATTTGGGTAAGAGCACGAATATTGTTCCGGAAAATGGCACCTTACGCGGAGAAATAGAAGCAGACCTGGCCAATACGATCAGTCAGGAATTCAAACCGATCACCGACAAGGTAAAGACCATGTTGAGCTCGATGGATACTGCGATCAATGTGTTGCGCGGCATTTTTACTGAGCAGGTGCAAACAGACTTCGCCAACAGTATGGCCAGCATCAAAACCACACTGGAATCTTTTAATAATTCGGCAGAACGCGTAAATGCACTGTTGGTCAAAGAAGAAGCCAACATTGACAATATCATTAATGATGTAAGCGGATTCACACAGTCGGTGAGTGAAAGCGAAGATGAAATGAAAAACATTGTCGCCAACCTCAAAACCATCAGTGATTCTTTGAAGACCGTAGAATGGCAGTCACTTGCGCTCGAATTTGAACGCGCTGCAGAAAACATCAACCAAATTTCAGCCAAGATCAACAACAGCGAAGGTTCGATGGGTATGCTCGTGAATGACAAGGAATTATACATGGAGCTCACCCGTACACTCAGCACTTTAGACTCCGTGGTGGATGCCTTCGGCAAAGATCCAACCCTTCGGATAAAAATATTTGGAAAGTAATGCACTTCCCTTGCTCCATGCGTGCACAATTCCCTGTGCGTGTTTTCTATCTGTTGACAGTATGCGTGTGTCTGCTTGTCAACAGGACCTACGCGCAATCAGATAGCAGCAAACTGGAGATCAGGAACGCTGATTATCTGGAGATCATTCAGAAAAAAAATATCAGCATCAACCGACTGATCAACAATGTGGTACTGGCGCAACGCAACCTGACCTTGTATTGCGATAGTGCTTTATTATTTAAGTCGGATAGAATAGCGAGGATCTATGGGCATGTGCATCTTAATCAGGCTGATAGTGTGCATGTATATGGCGATAGCGCGATCTATGACGGCACTACACGCACGGCGATCATTTATTGTAATGTGCGACTCACGGATCAATCCATGACCCTGACATCGAACATCCTCAAGTATGACATGCAAACGCGTGTAGCTACTTATGAAGATGGCGGAACGCTGACTGATGGCGAGGCGGTATTGACCAGTGAAAGCGGATATTACTATGCATTGACCAACGATGCCTTTTTCCGGAAGGATGTTCACCTGACACACCCCAAATACACCTTACAGGCTGATACGCTACAATATAATACGGCAACTGAGACCGCCTTTTTTCATGGCCCCACCACGATCAGCAATGCAAACAGCACCGTGTATTGTCATCGCGGATATTATGAAACCAATTCAGGTATTGCCGTATTTCACGAGCAGGTGCTCTTAGACAATCCACCACAGCAATTAAAGGCAGACAGTCTTTACTATAATCGGGAAACCGGGATTGGAAAAGCTTTTTATCACATCGAATTTCGAGATACGGCACAGCAGGTGCTACAGTTTGCCAATATCGCCGAGTATGATGAGGTACACAATTCCATATTTTCCACCGATGGCTCCATTGCAGGCTATATCATGGATATGGACACCCTGTTTATCGGTGGCGACACCATCCGATCTGCACAGGATAGCCTGGGAAGGAAAACCATGCGCGTGTTCAGAAACGTGCGTATCTATAAAAGCGATCTGCAAGGCAGATGCGATTCACTGAGTTATACAGATGCCGATTCTGTATTACGCATGTTCGGCCTACCGATCATGTGGAGCGATAGTACACAATTCACCGCCGACACCATTTTTATGGTCA
>JAYRVB010000532.1:0-14294 GCA_041918775.1 Chitinophagales bacterium | reverse complement strand
CGAAAACGAATTTCAATTCAAAGGATTTATGCGCATCATCGCATTTTTAATGCCGGGTGCATTTAAAAAACAATCCTATAAATATCTCGAACAGTTTAAGGCATTTGTAGAAAATCATAAGGAGGCCTGATTTTTTTTCTCCAAGCGTAGTGATGCGCGCATGCCTGTGCGATCACAAGAAATCCATACGAGACCGGGTAAATGGAATTGTAATACTGCGCTTAAAAACGCACACTGAGCGCACCATAAGCGCCTAAACCGGTAAAGGTATCAGCAGCTACCAAACCCAAAATACTATTGGATCCGATGCGCAGGTCTATGATATTGCCAAAAGATTTGGAAATATCTATGCCGGCATTAAAAGTGCCATATCCGCCTGCATGTGCATTAACACCGAGCGACAATTTTTGCGCCGGTAATACTTTTGCTACCTGCATAAAAATGAGTGGCTTGTACGGTGTGTTTAGCATATACTGACCACCAAGCGTGAAATAGATATCGCCGCTAAACATTTTGGTGGCGCTGATATTGATGCGTGAAGGAAGTGCCTGAGAAAATGTTTCCTGTGTTTCCTCAACGAGTCCGAGAATAGAAAAAAGTGAATCTCCTTCACCACTGATGGCTTCCTCAGTGGAAGAAAACAAATTGTCGATCGCAATACCTTCGAAGTGCACCATGGTGTCGCCGGAGAATTTCACCGGATCATTATTCCACCAGATCGCTCCAAGATCATTGGCCATTGCATTGATGGTGATCTCCGGACCTTTAAAGTATCCCTGCCAGAAAACATCTGCACTCACGCCCGCACCGGCAAAAGATCCGAGTTTGGGTGCGCCGCCTCCGCTGCTGAGTACGCGGATATCATAATCCACGTCGATATACCGACCATCTGCAGCAGTAAATAAAGTGCCGTAGGATGTCTTCATATCAAAGCCGCTCAATCCCTCTGCAAGTCCTACCGTGGCGCCCAGCGTGAAGTCATTATATCCGGAGCGCATGCGTTTCATGAGTCCGACCTTGTATTCCATCACATTGGTGAGGCTGAAGCCTGAGCCTGTAAGTTGTGCTTCTACATTCTGGTAATCATAATTCCCATAGAAAACCAGGTGGAAGAGGTCGGAAGTGAACCGACTGCTTTCCTCAAAATTATAATCGATGCCGGCCAGAAAAACGAGGTCCGGATTTTTTTTCATCGCCATTTGAAACCATAATCCGGAATACAGATCTACACCGAGTGTATTTTCCGCCTTGAGTTTCGATGAGGCAAAATCCTTCATTTCTTCGGTGATGAATCCCGACCCAAAAAAGTTTTGCAAAAAACTTGCACTAAAGCAATTGCTGGCCAGGTAAAGGTCGCCATATGCGGTGATCGCAAAACGTTGATCGTTCAACTGCACCTGCATGGGGTCGTAAATACCAAAGATGGTGGTTGGCGCTGCATACGTATAGGCAGCAGAAGTTTTTGTCGAATCAGGTGTGGCTTGTGCAGTGGCACACACGGCTGCCATGAGGGCGATCAGTAGGGTCTTCTTCACGTGTTAGGTTAAAAATCTGCTGTTGAAAAGGTATAATTGATATCGCCCACTAATTGAATCTGCATTTTGTAATCGCTGTAAATTTTTACGATCTCACTACACGTCGGTATGGATTCAGTATTAAACACCACAGTGGCCACAGCGTGATCCGCATTGAGAATGGCATCTTTGAGTGTACCATCTACCAGATCATGTAATTCGGTGGTGGTGGGATCGTGTACCCGACAATCATCTGATAATACACCGGCCTCCAAAACATATCCGCCAAAATCAATCGAGTCGAGCGCAATAACCATCGCGTCATAAAACGTGATCTTCAGCGCTGCACTCAGTGGAAATGAATTATCTGCATATAAGGTGACATCGATATTGCCCACGCCATCCGTTCCGGCATCTGCATCCAGGGCAACCGGAAATTCGCTGCGCAAGGTAAGGTCACTTGCCATGAATTCGAGTGGCATGCTCAGGTTGAAACTGATGTTGATGCGACTGGTATTGATCACAAAATCCTGATAATTGAATTCGTTGCCATTTGGATTTACCTGCATGCCTACATCGTAAAAGAGTTTGTCGGGAAAAATTTCGATCAACTCATTGATGTTGGAGTTCGCACTGTTGAGGGTGATGGTTGTATATCCCGGAACATAAGGATTATCCAAAGCTCTGTTCACATTGATCGGCACGCCGATCACAGATGGACAATCCAGCATCACCACCTCACCTGATACGCTGTTTAATCCACCCAGACTATATATCGTCACCAATCCACCTGCACCCAGTCCATTTTCTATTTCGAGATCAATATTGATATCGCCGAATTCAATGATGCCGGATTCAAACTGGTCGAATAATTCTACACCACTGGTAGTATCTGCAATATCAATTTCATATTCGCCGAGATAGCCACGCAATTCATTCGGTACGATCCCTTCCAGGCCATATACGACTTTCAAAGAATCGTCGAGTGAAATATGCGAGGCAACACCGGTATATTTAATGCGCGCACTGAATTCCTGATAAAACGTATTCACTTCATCGCCCGATGAACCGCGCAGGTCTATGGTGTAACCGGCAATATCAAATGCCTGGTCAACGATCTCATCCGGACCAACAGCAGTTTCAATATGCACATGCTCGCCAAATTCGTCTATGGCGCCGGGTATATCGTATACGATATGGATGGTATCGTCGATGGTATTTTCTACATAAATAACGACAAACCCTTGTTCAATGCCCATGAGGGTAAATTCGGGACCACCCATGTCGTATTCCACATCGTTGGCATTGTTGATGAGGTTTTGTTCAGGGAAAACCGCAACAGCTTCCGACAACTCCATGTCATAGGCTGTCATGTTGATCACCAGTACATCACTGGTATCGATCAACACGGGAGTATCACTTCCCGGTGTACTGAAGTAGGCGATCTGACCTAATAGATTTCCTTCCACGGTCATACCTGACAGGTCATATGTTTCGATCACAGGAACACCACCGGCAGGAACTGAAAAGAAGGTATCATAAACCACGGTTTCACCGCCTACGGAATTCACCAATTCAAAAACAACGGTATCAAGGTCCACCGGAAATCCATTCGCAATAGAGATATCCAGCCATCCGGAAAGAAAGGTAGCCGATTCAAAAAAGGAAGTGGCATCTACGGGTGTCGGGTCGGTAGATAATCCGATTATCGGATCTAAGGCGATCTCTGTGCCGTTGGCAGCAATGATCAGGGTGCCATAAGGAAATCCCAGATCGATGGCGATCTGTCCCAATGAAATTGGAATGGTCAGAAACTGATCATCGAGCGACAGTGAGTCGAGCGACACAAAATATTCAACGGATGTGTCCGGAATTTCAATCGCTTCTTCCGTCAGGTCGTAATCCAGCAGGTCGGTTTGGTACACCAATGTCACATCCTGATTTTCACCGATCACCGCAAGGGTATCAGGCACCAGATCATAGATATCCAGTTCGCCGGTGACCAGTGGTACCAGATAACGGGTATCCCAGGCACTTTCGATGTCGGGTTTACAGGAAGTAATGCCAATGAGTGCGACCAGGATGAGGAGTATGCTTGAGGGTCGTCTGTTCATACGATGTGAAGATACGTAAAACTTCAGTGCAGTTGCATAAGCCGCTGCCGGATATCGCTGAGCTGGCCCTTTGGGATGGCATCGATCAGTTTGCGGGTATAGTCTTTTTGGGGGTTGGAATAGATCGCATCCGCAGGCCCCATTTCTTCTATCACGCCCTGATTCATCACCACCATGCGGTCGCTCATAAACTTTACCACGCTGAGGTCATGTGAAATGAATATATAGGAAAATCCAAACTCGCGACGCAAACTAATGAGCAGGTTCAGTACCTGTGCCTGCACACTTACGTCGAGTGCGGATACACTTTCATCGCAAATAATAAACTGCGGATTGAGTGCCAGTGCTCTGGCGATACATACGCGTTGTCGTTGTCCACCGGAAAATTCGTGCGGATATCGATTATAGTGATCGGCTTTCATGCCGGTTTTTTCCAATAGTTCGATCACCTTTTCTTTGCGCTCGGCGTCATGTGCATATAAATGATGCACTTGCATAGGTTCTTTTATGGCCTGGCCGATGGTCATACGCGGATTCAAACTTGAATATGGATCCTGGAAGATGATCTGTATATCTTTACGTATAGGTTTCAGTTCGCGTTGGGTGAGGTGCATGAGGTTCTTGCCTTTGAAGATCACCTCGCCGGCTACAGGATCTACTAATCGAATGATCGTTCTGCCTAGAGTGGTTTTACCGCAACCACTTTCCCCCACAAGGCCTAAAGTTTCACCGGGATATACATCAAAGGATACATCGTTTACGGCCTTTACCCATTTATGGGTTTTTCCGAAAAAACTTTTTTGAGCAGGAAACCATGTTTTGATATTTCGCACCTGAAGAATAGGTTCCTGTTGCAATAATCCGGATAAACGTTGAGCAGTTTCTTCCTGACTAATTGTTTCGCGTATTACCTGTATGTCTTTTCGTTCCTGTAAGCTGCCATCAAGTTCTTCCATGAAATCAGCGATCACCGGTAATCGTCGCAGGCGTTTTTCCAGAGGCGGGCGACAAGCCATCAGTCCTTTGGTATATGGGTGTTGCGGATTTTCAAAGATCTCCAATACCGTGCCCTGTTCCACAATTTTTCCTTTATACATCACCAATACACGGTCTGCAATTTCTGCGATCACACCCAGGTCATGTGTAATAAAAATAACGGAGGAATTGATCTTGTTTTTCAATTCCTGCATTAATTCCAGGATCGTTTTTTGCACCGTAACGTCAAGCGCAGTGGTCGGCTCATCCGCGATCAGGATATCCGGATTGCAACTCATGGCCATGGCAATCATGACCCTTTGCTTTTGTCCGCCACTCAACTCATGCGGATAGGCGCGATACGCGCGTTCGGGATCGGGTAATTTTACTTTCGCAAATAATTCGAGGGTAAGTTGACGAGCATCTGCTTTATTTTTTTTCTGATGCAGGCGAATGGCTTCATCTACTTGTGCACCGCATGTGAAAACAGGATTCAAACTGGTCATTGGTTCCTGAAATACCATGCTGATCTTATTGCCACGATACTGTCGCATCTGATGCTCGGGTACTGTAGCCAGATCTACCACCGGTTTTCCTTCTTCATGGTACAGGATCTTTCCACCGGAGATGTGACCAGGTGGATCAGGGATGAGGCGCATCAAAGAAAGTGAGGTTACGGATTTGCCGGAACCGGATTCGCCAACGATGCCTACTGTTTCGCCACGGTATATCTGAAAGGAGATATCATCCACTGCCCTGGTTTCCCTGCCCTCTGAACTGAAGGTGGTGCTGAGGTTTTGAACGTCGAGTATCAGTGCTTTATCCGGCATCGGCTATATCGCTCGCAAGATAGAAAAAGTGCGCGACAGTGCAATGCCGGCCGAGGTTTGTTGAGTATTGAAAATGAACATCAATGGGATAGCTGCCAGGAGGCTGCTGAATAAATTATTGTTCCTCCTGATAAAACACCTTACCATCCATCCATATCACGGAGTTTCCGGTACCGAATTCATTTTGTTCGAACTGCGGATTTCCCGGATCCGTGATCCAGACGCCGTCAACAATAAATTTATACGTGCATTTGCCTGGTGCCAGGTATATCGGTGTTTTCCAAATGCCCTGCACTTTGGTAAGCGCGTAACCGGGTTCTATCCAGTTGAGAAAACTACCGGTTACATATACCTGTTGGGCATTGGGATATCCACTGAGCGAGAAAATATGATTGGGTTTGATGATGCGCACGCTGTTCACTTCATTACCACTTCCGGTGGTGATCGGATTGGCAGGGTCGGTTATCCATTGGCCATCGACAATGAATTTATATGCATAATTCCCCGCAGGCAGCACATAAGGTATTTGCCAGCCTTCGGCGGTTTTTTGCATGCTGAGTTCTTCTGTATTCCAATTATTAAATGAACCGGTCAGGATCACTACCCGGGCATCTGTATATCCCTGTAAATGAAAAAATAAGGTATCGCCTTTTGCTATAATGGAGTTCACATTTCCATTTCCATCCGGCACTGCTTTTGGATTGGCCGGATCGAGGAACCATTGGCCATCAGCAATAAATTTATAGGTATAAGTGCCCTCACGCAGATACATATCGATAGACCATCCGGAGGCTGTTTTTTGCATGGCAATTTCGTGTTCATTCCAATTATTGAAACTGCCGGTGAGGATCATTTTTTTTGTATCCGGAAATCCGGCAAGCTGCATCGTATGGTTTACACGGAAATACATACTATTATACCCATCGTGGCCATCTGCTTCCTTTAAAGCATTCTGCAGATCATGTGTCCATTTCCCATCAATGATATATTTATACAGGTATTTTCCCGGTTTGAGGTCTATGGTATAAATCCAGCCACTATCCGTTTTTGTCATCAGCGGTTCAGAGGTGCTCCAGTCGTTGAAGTTTCCACTGATGATCACCTTACCAGCCTCCTGATGTCCGGGTAAATAAAACTGTGTTTTTCCGGCAGGATCCAATTGAATGATCCGGGGATCTGTAAATTTATTTACCCCATAGGCCACATTGCCCGGATAACCCGGAGTCAGCACATTTCCGGTCATGTCAAAAACAAGTGCCTGACTGCCCCAATAAATATCTCCATCTGTAGGTTGTATCCTGCGTGCAATTTTTGCCGTGCGTTTATGCAGATCGATGAGCACCCATCCTTCACTTTCCAAAATAGTACCGATCTCTCCATGATTGAACAAACTATCCTCATCAAGACCGAAATACCCCATCACTACCTTGTAGTCGCTGCTGCGTTGGTCGATACGAATGACCACCTGATCGCCCTGTACTTGTATGGTACTGCCTTTCACCTGCGCGTGCAGGGAGGTAGCGCCACTGAGCACCAGGAGCAAAAGGCCTATGAAAATGCTAATCCGTTTCATTGGTATCCGGTTTATAAAAATACATGGATAATTTTTGTTTTCGTACATTGATGATCACTTTCCCCTGTGCAAAAAAATCATATCCCAATATTCCGCTCAAACTTGTGCCATACACCAATTCCAGATAGCTCAGGTTGGTGAGCAGGAAAGGCATCTGTTCAAAAGAACGCGTGCCAATGATGAGTGAATCTACCACGCCATTGAGGACCAGGGTTCCACTGCCGCCACTTCCGGTCAAACTACCGCTTTTGGTCAGTGTAAAGTGACTGAGTACTTTATTGCTTACGGCATCGCTTAATACATTTTTTTCGGCACCGGTATCTAAGCAAAAGCGCAATTTTTTATTTCCGATCTTACCATCCACCAGCAATATATCATTGTAGATCTGCAGATCGAGTTCAAGGTCGGGGTTCGACTGATCAGCAGCTGCTATCCTATTGCCCTCGGCATCGATCTTATATACATATAAGAGGTCGTTCTTCAGGTCGAGTTCCATTTCCATATTGTTGAACAAACTCGACCCAAGCAATCCCAGTATACGCACCCCGCGTGCATTTTCGAGGTGACCCAGGTTTACAATATCGGCATCTACACGTGTGTAGAACAGATCGCTGATGACGAGGCTGTCGATGGTGGTATTCAACACGGAATTGGCCCCACCGGTAATACCGAATTGACTACTTCCGGGTGCAGGCCTGCCGGTTGTAAAATAGGTTTTGTTCAGTACCAGTCGTGGTGCTCCTGTGTCGAGGATGAAGTTCCCTTTCACGGAATCAGCACGCGCCTCGATGAGGTATAAATTTTGGACCCGTTTTAAGGGGATGGCCAATACATCGAAATTGCCCTGTGGCATGGGGTCGTCGATGCCCTTTTCGTTTCTGGGCAAGAGTAAATGCATGTGCAGACTATCGCCCATTGCATGCAAGGCAACCTGATCCAGACTTAACAACAATAGGGTGAGGAGCAATGTTCTGATCATGACAGCAGCACAAAAATAGCTTTCCCCAAGCTATTCGAGGTATCTTTTATGGGGTTGACCGGATATTCCCTGCGCAAATTGATATAGATCGCTGTTTCATGTAGTAGATGTCACTGTTTTTTCTTTGCAGTGGGGATATTTTTGGTATTGTAAATAATGATTGTTCACCTAAAAAACGCAGTAATATGTCACTCGTAAAAAAAGGTTGGAGTTCTCCATTCTCAAACAAGTTCCTCAGCGATTTTTTCAACGCAGACAAGTTGTTTGATGACGATTTTCTGAAAGTTGAACGAATGCCTGCTGTGAATATTATTGAGCATGAAACTTCCTATGCATTGGAAGTAGCAGTTCCCGGTATGCAGAAAGAGGACTTCAAGATCGAAGTAAAGGATGGCATGCTGATCATTTCCGCTGAAAAAGAGGAAAGTAAAGAAGAAGTGAAAAAGCAATATACGCGGAAAGAATTCAGTGTTTCAACCTTCAGCCGGATGTTTACTTTACCTGAAAATGTGAAGGAAAATGAGATCGCGGCCAGTTACACGAACGGCGTGCTCTATCTGGAGATTCCTAAGAAAGAACCTGTAGTAACGAGCGCTAAAAAAGTTGAGATCAAATAGCGCTCACAAATGATCAATTTTGTGGTATGTTCCCCTGCAGTAGCGTATGCAGGGGAATTTTTTTATGCATAATGGATATCCGCATCCTGCAAGAGTGGTAAATTTTTCAAACGCAGGATCACCTGAGCTACCGCCACCACATCCTTACTGCAATAATGTGCTATGCGTTTCAGGTCGCCTTCCTGATAGTATACGGCGCCCACCATACTGCCATCGATATCATCTTTTGGTGTAGGAATACCTAAAATGGAGGCGAGCAGATGCAACGAGGTATAGTGCTTGTAGTCACCAAATTTCCAGAGATCCAGTGTATCCAGATGATTCACTTCCCAGGGCTTGCGGCCATAAATGTCGAGCACAGGAGGTAATGGGATACGGTTGATGAGCATGCGTCTGCAAAGCCAGGGAACATCAAACTCGCGGATATTGTGGCCACATAATACCTTGTTATTTTTAGAAACATTCAGCAGGGTAGGGGCAAAGGCTTCCAACAAGGATTTTTCATCATCACCGTAAAAGGTTTTGAGTTTGAGTTGCGGCAATTCATCCTTAAAGGTGATATAAGCACCAGCAATACAAATGATCTTGCCAAACTCTGCATAAATACCGGCGCGTGAAAAATAAAAATCCTGCGGTGTTTCCTCTTCCTTGCGCAAACGTCCGAGTTTGTCATCGAACAACTTTTGAAATTCAGGGCTAAGACTATCATAATCTTTTACCGCAGGTACAGTTTCAATGTCGAAAATAAATAATTGATCGGGTTGAATATTTCTCAGCATATTTTAAGGGATTTATCTGTAATGTCAGGATGGCATTTTATGATACATCGGAATGACCGTGCCGGTGATACCTTTACCGGCATCAGACATCAGCCAGGCGATTGTGTCTGCCACATCCTGCAGCGGGGTGAAGGTGTCAAATTGTTCTTTACTTGCCCAGGAGAGATTGCCGGGCGTTTGCAATGCCGCGGGGACGATGCAGTTAGCACGCACACCATGTTTTCTTCCTTCCTCTGCGGCACTCAGCGTTAAGGCGATCACCGCACTTTTGCTTGCTGTGTACACCGCATTGCCGGAAACCGGATGCAAGGCAGGCTTTGCGCCTATGGTTACTATGCTGCCGGATCCATTTTGTTTGAGCAATGGCATCACGTGTTTGAGCAACAAAAAGGTGGGTTTGGTATTCAATGCGAATAAGTGATCGAAATCCGCTACACTATAATCACTGATGCGATCTCCGGGTGTATAGCCTCCGGCCAGATGTACGAGTCCGGATACTCCGTTTGCCGTTTCCATGAACCGAAGTACATCAGCCTCGATGGAGAGATCAGCAGGAACTGCCTGCAGGCTGCGATGCATGTGGCTCGGAAATGCATTTGCCAGGCGCTCCGATGCCTGCTCATCTCGCGTAGCGGCAACCAACGAGAATCCGGCCGCCAGTAGCGTTTCCGTAACGGTGATTCCTAATCCACCATCGGCACCGGTGATCAACAGGGTTTGATTTGACATAGCGCCAAATTTACCATTTACCCACAAATGGCGGAGCTTGACCCGGGGGGTGTGGACAAGATTTCCATATCAGGGTAAAATATCTTTATTTTGTGGGCGGCGAGGGGTCTGAAGCCCCGCTGATAAAATTGTTCAACATGAAAAGAATCACTGCTACGCTCTTTGCAACCATCTTTTCCATCATGGCCTTTCAGCAGGCTCAGGCTCAGTTATGGCTGATGACCGATGGTGGGTTTTTATTTTCGAAAGATGTGTCCGGAGGCGGCTTAAATGCCCGTGCTGCATGGCATTTTGGCGATTATGATTACAACATGGTGACCTTCGGTGGAGGGTATAACTTTTTGTCGGGTAGCAGGGTAGATGTGGTGTTTGTTGATACCCTGGCCATCCCTCAAGACACTATTCAAACCTCGCTCACAGCCAGTCTGATCACGATCGATGCAGATTATCGCAGATATTTCGGAGGCAGCGACGCTGATGACTACTTTGCTTTTTACGGCCTTGGCGGTTTAAGCTTATGGATGGTTGGCACCAAAGTTTCCCTTCCTGTTCCTGAAGATTCCACCTTTGCGCCTGTTGCAGGTACTAAATTGGTAGGCACCAATATGAGTGTGCGTATGCCGATAGGTGCTGGTATCGATTGGACCGTGCGCGGAAGATTCTGGTGGTATGTGGAAGCGAAGTTGGGTATTCCGATCACTCAGGTGAACGACCCGTGGATCGGCAATAACTTTGGGATAAGTTATCATATCCATACCGGTGCACGCATCCTGCTTTGGGATGTTTATTGATCCGGTCTCTACGTATTTTTTACTTTAGGTTTTGTGGGCACATCATTGATGATGATGCGGTGTGCGCGATCATACATGAAATAATTCCATACCCAGTTCACAAATACCATAAATCGATTGCGGAAACCAACCAGCGCCATCAGGTGTATGAACATCCAGACATACCAGGCCAGATAACCACCGAATTTTATAAAGGGCAATTCCACCACAGCCTTATGTCGACCTATCGTAGCCATGCTGCCTAAGTCTTTGTAAGTGAATGGCCGCATTTCATCCGATGCATGCAGGCGTTTGAAATTAGTTGCCAGTTGTTTGGCTTGTTGTAAAGCAACCTGTGCTACGCCCGGATGTCCGTTTGGATAAGCCTCATCGCCTTCGATCTGCGCGATATCACCCAAAACGAAAATATTGGCAAAACCATTCAGCTGATTATAGCGATTCGTTTTATACCGATTTCCCCTGCCAATGGTTTCTGATGGGATGCCTTGTATAGTAGCGCCCTTCACACCGGCAGTCCAGATCACGTGATCTGCCTGAATCTTTTGACCGTCGGCGAGTAACATATGTGCGCCATCGTAGTCTTTTACCATGGCTTGTAACCAAACCTTCACGCCCAGGTCTTCCAGATATTTTTTTGCTTTGGTGGAAGATACCTCCTGCATGGTGGGCAGTATCCTGTTAGCACCTTCAATCAGGTGAATTTCCATTTTTGCCGGATCGAGTTCACGATAGTCGGCAGGAAGAACATTTTTCCGTATCTCGGCGATCGCCCCGGCCAATTCCACACCGGTAGGTCCACCACCCACGATCACAAAATTGAGCGGTTGCGCATTTTGAGTTCTGGCCACCTGAACTGCTTCCTCCAATTGTTGTAAAATAGCACTGCGCATGTGCAATGCTTCCGGCACTGACTTTAAGGTATAGGTAAGCGATGCAAGTCGATCGTTACCATAAAAATTGGTGGTAGCCCCGGTGGCGATCACGAGAAAATCATAGGCAAATTCGCCTATATCTGTTTCCACCACTTGTTTTTCTGTATCCACCTGCGATACTTCTGCCACACGAAAGATCACATTTGGGAATTTCCCCACCTTTCGCCGCACCGGATACGCAATGCTTTCGGCGGTAAGCCCCGCGGAAGCGATCTGATATAGCAGAGGTTGGAAGGTATGGTAATTGTGTTTGTCGAGGAGTACAACCCTGTAAGGTGTGTTACTCAATCGTTTCACGAGTTCGAGACCCGCAAATCCGGCACCGATGATCACGATCTTTGGCAACCGGACATCGCCATAGCGATATGTCATTGCTTTGAGTTTAGCTATTAAGGTAACTAAGTGTGACCTGAATTTGTTCGTTAAACGTAAATATTTTCAGGCCACAGCGATATGCACATGCAGAAACCGGTTAATACCAGCCTGTTTTCTACATTTACTGTTTATTCGAAGGAAATGGCACGTAGAAAACAAAAATCCGGTTTTGGCACTACTGCGGTCACACCGGCCACAGTGGAGCAAAAGATCCTTTCGCATGTTGAACCCTTGTATGCGACCACCGCATATGGTTTCTCCTCCATGGAACATGTGATGTCATTATTTGCCGATCCATCAAAAGGATATGTGTATTCCAGATGGGATAATCCGACAGTGCACATGGCGGCGCAAAAAGTAGCGGCGCTTGAATCACACGATACCGGCTTACAGGCCTACGGACAAATGTTCAGCAGCGGAATGGCTGCGATCACAGCGGTGCTGACAGCCTGTGCGCAAGCGGGTGAGGCCATACTCACGCAACCGCAATTATATGGCACTACAGACGAACTGATGCAAAAGCAATTGCAGGCGTGGAACATCCGCACGCTTCGTTGTAATATGCACGATCTGCAGGCACTGGAAAGTACACTGAAAAAAAATAAAAAAATCCGGCTTGTATATTTAGAAACACCATCAAATCCAATGATGGAGGTAACAGATATTCGGGCAGTCGCTGAAGTAGCGCATGCATATGGTTGTAAAGTAGCGGTGGATAATACCTTTGCCTCGCCATACTGTCAACAACCGCTCCGACATGGTGCCGACCTGGTGGTGCACAGTGCTACCAAATATTTGAACGGACATGGAAACGGACTTGGTGGTGTGGTAGTGGGCACCGACAAGCAATTTATGCAGGAACATATCTGGAGTAAAGTAAAATTACTTGGTGCAAACCACAATCCATTTGAGAGTTGGTTGCTTCTGCAGGGTATTAAAACACTGGAGATCAGGATGCAACGGCATTGCGATAATGCGGCAGCAGTAGCAGCATGGTTAAGTACGCATCCGAAAGTGAAGCGGGTGTTGTATTGTGGTGCTGCAGATCATCCGCAGGCAAAGATCATCGCTCGGCAAATGACCGATCATTCCGGCATGCTGAGTTTTGAGTTGAAAGGAGGTTTACAGGCGGGAAAAAAATTATTATCGCGCGTGCAATTATGTCGCATGATCACCACATTGGGTACTCTGGATACATTGATACAGCATCCGGCAAGTATGACCCACGTAAATGTACCGAAAGAAAGACGCCTAGCCTCCGGAATTACAGATGGACTTGTGCGTATGAGCATTGGCATAGAAAATATTGCAGATATTTTGAATGACCTTGAACAGGGATTGAAATAAAAAACGCGTATGTTGGTAAACAACATACGCGTGCATCATACAAAATATATTGGTCAGGCACTTGCTACTTCAACTGTCGGGCTTATCTTCTTTACCAGGCCTTGTAATACTTTTCCGGGTCCTACTTCAATATAGTGCGTAGCACCATCGGCAGTCATTTGTGCAACACTTTGCGTCCATTTTACAGGAGCGGTTAATTGTGCAAGTAAATTGGTTTTGATCAGTGTTGGATCTGTCACTGCTGATGCAGATACGTTTTGATAGATCGGACAAACCGGTGTATGAAACTGTGTAGCTTCTATTGCCGCAGCTAATTCCACACGTGCAGGCTCCATTAAGGGTGAATGAAACGCACCGCCCACCGGCAGGATCAATGCGCGTTTGGCGCCGGCTGCTTTTAATGCTTCGCAGGCGGCCTGTACGGCAGTAAGTTCACCACTGATCACTAACTGGCCCGGACAATTATAATTTGCCGCTACTACTACGCCGGGTGTTTCTGCGCAAATGCGTTCCACGATATCATCGGCCAGGCCTAAAACAGCAGCCATGGTAGAGGCCTGAATTTCACAGGCTTTTTGCATGGCAGAGGCGCGTTTTGACACCAGAATGAGCGCGTCTTCAAAGGTTAAACATTTATTGGCCACCAGTGCAGAAAATTCACCAAGTGAATGTCCTGCTACCATATCCGGCTGGAAATCGCTTAAGGTAGATGCAAGAATAACAGAATGCAAAAAAATGG
>JAYRVB010000531.1:0-7852 GCA_041918775.1 Chitinophagales bacterium | reverse complement strand
CATCGCGGATGATCATCCGATCAATCAGGTAGTGACCACAGAATTGTTGCGACATGCCTGGCCGGGAATCGACATTGACGTGGCTGCCACAGGTCGCGAAGTGCTCGAAAGACTGGAACATACTGCCTACGACATCATCCTGATGGATGTACAGATGCCCGACATGAACGGACTCGATGCCACCAGGGCCATCCGCGCCATGCCGGATAAACGGGCTGCCATTCCGATCGTGGCCTTTACCGCATACGCCACCACCGGGGAAGTAGAAAAATGCCTGAGTGCGGGAATGGATGACTACATTTCGAAACCGGTAGTGCCGGCGCTCCTCTGTCGCAAGATCTATGATCAGCTTGTAAAGTCAGGGTTCGATTTTGCTGCTCATGGACAAAAGGACGAATCCGCACGGCAGGAAGTAGACCTGAGTTACCTCAACATCATGACCGCAGATGATGCCTCACTCAAGGAGAAGATGCTGCAGATCATGCTTGAGGAAACTCCCGGCGAACTGGATCTGCTGGAAAAACACCTCAAAACCGCCAATTGGGACGGCCTACGTGCCGTTGCGCATAAAATGAAATCTTCCGTGGAGTTCATGGGGCTTCGCGATACCCTGGACACACTAAAACAAATAGAGCTGTCGGCCAAGGAACGCTCAGGACTCGATCTGTTGGAAGGAAAAATTAATGTGGTAGTTTTGTCGTGCCGTTCAGCCCTGCAAACCCTTGCAGCAGAACTGGATAAATTGCAAGTGAAATGAAGGATAAACAATTCAGGGTGTTTCTGGTAGACGATGATACCAAACACCTCATCATGCTGAAAAATCATCTGGAAAAGCGCAGCGACTACAACCTCAAAGTCAATATCTTTTCCAATGGCGAGAATTGCCTCGACAAGATGCATGAAAAACCGCATGTGATCATCCTCGATTATTACCTCGATGGAATCAAAACAGATGCAGCTAATGGACTGGAGATCCTCAAAAAGATACGTCTGCAATACCCCGACACTTATGTGATCATGATGAGTGGTCAGGATGACCTGAAAGTGGCCATCGCTACCATCGATAACGGGGCATATGATTATATCATCAAAGGGGAAAGTGCTTACGTGCGCGCGCAGATGATCATCGATCACATCATCGAGAATATCAACACCAACGAATGGCGCAAAAATGTGCGCATCAGGGAGAATGCACTCGTTACCGGCTTTATTCTTTTAGGTCTGCTGCTGATCTCTATTGCGCTTTATGATATGGGCATTTTCGGTTGATCATACGAGTTTCAACCGCTCCTCCGTTATTCTATCGATATCATGCTCAAAACGCCTAATGCTGCTCTTTATCGGCTTACTGTAGCCGAATTCAAAAATGCTGAAAAGCATCCCTTCGTCATCGTGCTCGATAACGTGCGTAGTCAGCACAACGTGGGCTCCGTATTTCGCTCGGCTGATGCCTTTCTGATCAGGGGTATTTGCCTATGCGGGATCACGGCCACACCACCGCACCGCGATATCGAAAAAACAGCACTCGGCGCTACCGAAACGGTGTATTGGGAATACTTCGATAATACACCCGATGCCATCCACAAACTCAAGGGCCTGGGATATCGCATCATCGCCATCGAACAAACACAGAACAGCGTCATGCTGAAAGATTTTAAACCCGACTTCGACGGGAAAACAGCTTTCGTATTCGGTCATGAGGTGATGGGTGTGAGTGAAGACGCACTGGCCTTGTGTGACGGAGTGATCGAAATCCCGCAATTCGGCACGAAACATTCGCTGAACGTGGCGGTAACTGCCGGTATCGTATTGTGGGACCAGGTTATGCAATACCGACAGGCCAAAGGCCTGTGATCATTGCACAAGCAGGTTGCAACCCCTGACATCACTGGCATCAAAGCGTCCGAGCACCTCAAATCGGCCATCTGCATGTACCTTGCCCAGGTCATCCGTAGCAATGAAACTACAGGAATGTACATTGGCCAGATCCATCACATTGATACAACCGGTTTTACCTACACCCATTTGACTCATGGGATCCTCCGGATCGCGAATAAAAATGCGCATCCAGGGCGGAGATGCAAAAAGCCCATTGCCTGTAGAATAAGCCTGAGATAGCAATTCGGTCATTCCGTATTCTGAATGTATCGAAGTAGTGCCAAATGCCCGGCAAAGCGCACTGTGCAGGGCTTCCCGGGTAAGCTCCTCGCGTCGGCCCTTCATACCCCCGGTTTCCATGACCAACAGCTCAGGAAAGTGCATAGGAAAGCCTTCCCCCAGGTCTAGTAATGCAAAACTCACGCCAATTAGCAGGGTAGGTGTGCCTTTTTCGCGTAATTCAGCCAAAACCAGCGCTAATTGTGCCATATCATGCAGGTAAAACCCGCTTTTCGGATGCCCGGAGCGCTCGATAAGGCCCTGGCACATATACACCAGCGATGAGCCCGAACGCTCCAGATAGGAGGGGAGGAGGGCCAAAATACAATACCCGGAGGGATCACCATACACCCTTCGAAAACCCTCGAGGTAACTGGTGACATACAATGCAGGATCGGCCACGAAATGGCTGCTTACCTGCATTCCGGTGGTACCGCTGCTTGTAAACACCAGGTCGGGATCCACAGAGCCACTCACCACCTTATGCTGCTTGAACACGGAAATGGGTAAAAAAGGGATATCCGTAAGTTGAGTCACTTGCACAGGGGCTATGTCGAGATACTGTAAAAATCTTCGGTATACAGCATTATTCTCTGCCTGATAACGAAACACCGCAAGTGCTTTTTGCGTTATAGTTTCGGAATCTGCAGTGAACATGGATTCAAGGAACCCTGAAAAGTCCTGCATTGTTTCTAAGTGATGAATAATATACCTTTGAATGGTAAAATTATGGTGCGTACCGGCAGCTTCCTAATATCCACAGCGCTTTTGCTCATTTCGGGATGTGTAAAACCTCCCGAATATCCGATCGAACCCTATATCGAAGTGGTGAGCATCAATAAAGGGGTGTTTGAAGAACTGGATGAGGATAGCTTAAGCGTGGTCATCTATTTTGAAGATGGTGATGGCGACATCGGCAGCGATGAAGGCGTAAATATGTTCTGGGAAGATTCACGCGTGCCGGGATTTCAGATACCTTTTAAAATTCCGTATATCGAAAGTCAGGGTAACGTGAAAGATATTTCAGGCACTGTGACCACATACTATCCGATCACCTTTTGTATCAATGATGACGACCCGATCGATAGCTTCTACTATAAGATCTACATCGTTGACCGCGCCGGTCATGTCAGCAATGTCGACTCCACTGACCTCATTCAGCTCTATTGCGATTAAGCATCAGGCAACCTGAATAGTGCAATCTCTGGTTACTGCTTCAATTTGTAACACGAAGTACAGCTAACTCTGTGCTTATTTATTGGTGAGTATTGGAGAAAAATATCGGCGTCAAAACGAATATACATACGCCAGACTCAGCACGTGTAAATTTCCCGGATCATTCACATGAAATTCCATGTCGTATATCCAGCCAAGATTGAAATCGTGGTGCTTGTTCGGGGAATAATCAATGCCGGCCTCCGACCGAAATCCATTTAAGGCATTTCCGGTATTGCTGATTCTGTAAAACAACTCGCCGGAACCATAAGCCTCCCAATCTTTATTGAGCGTGTAGGATACAGTGCCCTTGTTTCGCCATACCGTGCCCTCATTTCCATCCGCTGCCGTACTGTATTGAAATTTTGTTCTGAATGCCAGATCAAGGTCGCCAAATCCCTCACGCAAGCCTAGCCCGAATCCAACACGATGGGTATTGCCACTCGCGCGAATGCTATAGCGATATTCCGTTGATACTTTGATCTTCTTGGTGAATTTATATGTGGCAGAAGCATGCGAATTCCATTGATACAGATCGGCAATGGAAATATTATAGCGCAGCTCTTCGCCCACCTCCACATCCAGATCTTTGATCACCTCAGCCTTTACCGCAGTATACAACCAGGTTGCACCATCAGTATGCTGGGCAATTACGGATCCGGTTATGCAAACCAGAAAGCAAAAAGTGATTAAAGCCTTAATCATCGTCATCATCCGACATGTTCGTGTCATCATCACCGGTGGTGGCTGTGGCTTTAAAGTATATGCGTACGCGTGCCATGTCGCGCAGGAAGTCGGTAGTCAATATTTCAAAAGAACGTATATCCAATCCGGTTCTGGCTTTGAGGTCGGCTAACATCTCAGCACGTCGTTCCGGTTTGATGTTTTCGATCTTTTCATATTCTATCGTTTGCTCACTCAATCCCTCGCGATACCACAAACGCTCTAACAGGTAGGTGGCTACTACCAGCGACAGGTTGGTGAACAGTAATTCTACAAAGGAAACTTTTTTACTGGTGGTGAGGGAGTTGATCACGGCGATGGCGATCACAAGGAACAGGTAGGTCATCTCCTTCATCGGTATACTGATGGTTCGATACCTCAATATGCTGAAGATGGCAAATAAACCAAAAGCAAATCCCATTTCCAGCTTAATACCTGATAACAAATAACAAAGGAAGAACACCAGCATGCTGAAGATATAAAACGAGAAGGCATAGTTCTTATTCTTTTTGTCGCTTCGATAAATGAATTTCACCAGAATGAACACAATAATGAAATTGAATAAGGAGCGTAAAACGAGGTCGTAAATATCCTCATCAAAAAATTTCAGATCAAGGAATTTTACATCCTCATCTGCCTGTAATAATAAATTGAGCATTTTCTATACGGTTTATTTGAAGTTTCTTGTGTTTGAAATTGTTCTGTTTCAATTCGTCATACATAAAGGCTGCACCAACACTGTATTTGCTGATACGGGCTTCGGGACAAAAATTTTCGCGCATCGCCACCTTGAATCTCGACCCGCTGGAACTGCCATCCAGTTTTAATTCGGCAATGCAGAGTTGATGTAAGTGACGCTCCCCATCAGCTGTTTTAAAATGCAGATCGGTGTCGATAGTTGCGCGCTCGGTCATGCTTTTGCTCACGAGCGTAAATCGCTTGAAGTCATTCCACAAAGTAGGCTTGAGTGCGTCCGGGTCAAAAGGGGTATGTGTCGACAAAAAGGCTTTGGCCTCCGGTGTGAATTCTGGGTCGAATGCTTGAATTTTTATGCGCGACTTTATCGTGCGACCGGTATTGATCTTGAATTTTACTTCGAGGAAATTCAGGTTGCTTTCTACATACTGCCTGATGCGTATCTTGTACCGATTCACTCGTTTGTTGTGATGTGCGGTATAACAGGAAAACTCAGGTGTGTCGAAGTAGATATTCTTGTATGAAAATAATCTGTCGCTGCCTATCTCCATCACCTTGTAATCAGGCTGCAACTCCTCCAGAATATCATGCAATTTGTTCTTGTCGAAAAAATACTTGGTATCCTTGCGGTTCATTAATTCGACCGCTTCCATTTCCTTAAGGGAAATAGGGGAGAAAGATTGCAATATGTGTGCGAGTGACATCAATTAACGAACGGCAATAACGATGTCTTCAAGCTCCAGGACCTGGTTGTTGTCGGTGATCTCCACCTCTGTTTTCACCACTTCTACTGATCCGTTGCAGGTGAGACAGTCGCTGTAGGCATACACCGTATAGGTGCCTTTGCGCAAATAGGGGAATTTATAAGAGCCGTCGTAACTGGTGCGGGTATCATCATCAAATCCTACATTGTCTCCATACACCAGATACACACGCACCTCGCCACCATAATACTCCTGGTATAAAATGCCGGCATCATTGTAACGCTCTACATACACCTTGCCCTGTATCGTCGAAGTGCCGCCATCGCCGGGAAGACTACTGCAGCCATACACCGCAAACCAAATAAATAGCAGGAGAAAGGAGGAGCGCTTCATATGAAATAATTGTTAATTGGCTGTGAATCAAACGTTACTACCGTAAAAATAAGACCTTTTGTCGAGGTGGCAAGCATGCCCGGCTAAAATTACCCACAGGTGAATATCGGCACGATTCTCGATAGGATTGTTCGTTAATGTGGGTTAAAGGTTTTACCCGATCCCGCAAAACCAATTATACTTGCATATATGCACCTGAGATCTCTTTGCATCCTTGCTGTCTGTGTGACCGGACTTTCTTTGTCAGCTACATCAGCACAGGCACAGCTGTTCGATAAGCAAAAAGCCTATACCCGTGGCGATAGTTTACGCGGAGATATGCGCCCTGAGCGGAGTTGCTACGATGTTACCGCATACGACCTGACTGTGGAGGTTTCAATCCCCACGCAGTCCATCTCAGGGGTCAATGTGATCTCTTACAAGGCATTGGAAGACTTTACGCGACTGCAGATCGATCTATTTCCTGAGTTACAGATACAGGCGGTGCAATGGCAGGGTAAAAACCTGGCTTTTGAGCGCGAATACGGCGCAGTATTCATCACTTTCCCCGAGAAGATCAAAGCCGGAACAGCCGGCAGCTTTAGCGTGCAATACGGAGGAACACCCCGAGTGGCTAAAAATGCCCCCTGGGATGGCGGTATCAGCTGGGCTAAAGATACACAGGGAAATCCCTGGGTGGCCGTTTCCTGCCAGGGTTTAGGGGCAAGTGTCTGGTGGCCCAACAAAGACCATCTGTCAGACGAACCCGAACGCATGCGCATCACCATCATCGCCCCCGATCAGCTCATGGCTGTAGCCAATGGGGATATGGTGGAGGAGAAGGCACTCCCGAATAACCGCAGATCCACTACCTGGGAGGTAACTTATCCGATCAACAGCTACAATGTGACCATGAACATCGGAAAATACACGCATTTCAGCGATGTATATACCAATATCAATGGCGTGTCGCTACCCCTCGATTATTATGTGCTGACCTACAACATCGACAAAGCCAAAAAGCAGTTTGAGCAGGTAAAACCCATGCTGGCTTGTTATGAGCAGTATCTGGGAGCCTATCCCTTTGTCAACGACGGTTTCGCCCTAGTGGAAACCCCAAATCTGGGTATGGAACACCAGGGGGCTATCGCCTACGGAAATGGCTATACCAACGGGTATCTCGGATTCGATTATTCGGGTATCGGACTCCCTTTCGATTATATCATCATACATGAAACCGGGCATGAATGGTGGGGTAACCACGTAAGTATGCAGGACCTGGCCGATATGTGGATCCATGAAGGCTTTTGCACCTACGCGGAAGCGATATACGTGGAGTGCCTCTATGGTAAGGCCACCGCAGTGGAATATATCAACCACATGAAAACATTGGTGGCCTTCGATAAACCGATCATTGGCGATTACAGGGTCAATAATGAAGGCTCTGGCGACATGTATCACAAAGGGGCTGTTTTTCTGCATACCCTGCGCACCCTTACCGATAATGATGCCCTGTGGTGGAGCATCATTAAAGGGATACAACAGGAATTCGGCATGCAAACCGTTACCTCGGCACAAATAGAAGCTTATATGTCGAAAAAGGCTGGTAAGGATTTCTCGAAATATTTCGATCAATACCTGCGCCATACCACGCTCCCGCAGTTCGAATACAAACTCACCGATACCCCCGATGGACTCCGGATGGAATACCGCTGGGTGGCAGATGTGGCGAATTTCGACATGCCCCTGCGCTATGCAGATGCCAAAGGCCGATTGGTGTGGTTTCAACCGACCTCCGACTGGAAAACCACGGTAATACCGGGTTTGACCATGAAAACCTTCAGGCTCGACACCCAAAACCTGTATTTCGACCAGCGTATTGTGCGCAAATGATCTGAGGGCCATTTGTGACATTTTTCCGAAGCAGGAATTTGCTTGGAAATTTGGAATTTTCTATATTTACAAACACCCTTAACCCGAACGAT
>JAYRVB010000530.1:0-3768 GCA_041918775.1 Chitinophagales bacterium | reverse complement strand
GAAGGGTTGTTTTGCTCTTGATTCTAAGCTTCACCATGGCTTCTTCGCCAGAAATCCACTTATCCTCCTTGATTCCTTCTTTTTCTTTAATACGGCGCACCACAGACTCCACAAGGGCATAAAATGCTTCATCTTCAAGGCAAATGACTTCCATATTCAAATTTAGGAAATAAGAAAAACTAATAAAAGTTGTACCTATGTTGTACCAAAATGCAAAAGGCTTCGAAGGAAAACCCTTCAAAGCCTTTGTTTTTCTGTGGTGTGGGGCGGGATCGAACCGCCGACACAAGGATTTTCAGTCCTTTGCTCTACCAACTGAGCTACCGCACCATCTCCCTAAAACGGGAACGCAAAGATAATGGATAGGGGTTTATTTTCCAACGGGAATGTTATTGATCACGAAACTATCGGCTGAAACGATGTCGCGGTAAGCATTCCAGCCGGTGTGGCGGATCATGAGCTCGTCGAAGGTGCCGGGGGTGGCGTGCTTGCTGAGCACCCGGATCCGCGTGGTGGCAGGCTGCACCTCCAGGTCGATGGAGGCCCGCACCCAGCGCCCCAATACCTCCGTGCTTTCCGTCGGGTTGATGGAATACTCGCCCAGTGTGTTGCCGGACGCATCCAGTAAATACATGGTCAGGTTCGGATAGGCCACCTCCTCAGGATCGGTGGTACACCAAACGCTGGCCTCCATCCATATCGGCGCCGGCACGGTAACGTCAAACTCCGCTACCAGGGCATCAGGCTGGTCATTCACAAAACCCCGCTTGCCCAAAAAGGCTTCTCCCTGCGACAAATAACTCTGCTCAAAGCCATCGTAATAATAGATCTCTACCCGGTGGGGCGCTATATAGGTTCTGCCATGATCGCTATAACTCCGCAGCGAATCCCGCTCCTGCAAATAAGTGGCTTTGGCAAAATCGCTGCCCTTGCGTTTGATCTGCGCAAGGTCATATACATAAATCGTAAAACCTTCGTGTTCCCTGATCAGTTCTGCGTGGTCAAGAATATACTTCTCTCCCCGCGTGATCACCTGCCCGGGTATCGCCATCAATAATATTTTCCCTTTTTCAAATCCGGTAAACGCAAACGATTGTGTATCTATCGGCATAAATGGGTGACTCACCAGACTGATCGCATCACAGGTTTGCGCAAAGGAACTTCTGCTCATCATCGCATCCATTAAGGGCAATCCCAAACCATATGCCGCAGACATGGCATGAAAGGCATTTCCATTGGACCTGTCCACATAAATTTTTTCAGAACCCATGTAAAAGGATGGTATATATAAAAGTGCATCAAAATCTGCCGCAGTATAAGCCGTTCCTTCCAACAGCGAGGTGAAATGATTATGCTCCTGCGTAAATGGATTCTCCACACCCGACTGCTGTAAATTACTGCTCATGCGCTGAAAATATCTTCCGGCATCCCACATCAGCAAACCGGTGAATGCAGCAATAAACAGATAAGAGAGATATCGATAGCTTTTTTTGATCTTCTTATGCAACATCCACGCCAACACGGCTATAGATATCAGGTATACATAATAAAATCCCCACGCAAATCTTCCGGGAGAGCGAAATTGTTTCAATGGCGTGATCCAATCCAATAAAAATTGCAAGCCTAAACTAAATGGCAATGCCATACTGAACAGCAACATCCCGATGCCCGACCAGATAATGGGTTGCATATTGCCGGGCATGGGCACTAAGGTTTTTACAAAACTTTTCTTGTATGCATATCGCTTGATCCACACGATGAGCAATACCACTAAAAACAATAAACCCGTTAAACCCACATAAGCATATCCTTCCATATTTCCGGGTCGCAATTGCAGTGTTGAACTGATCTTATCGGAAACAATATGACTTTGCGAAAGAAATACAGATTGAAAAGAAGCCTTATAGCGAAAAAAACCATAAGGCGATTCCGGGCGATCAGATATTCCATCGGTAACACGCATAAATACCATCACACACAATACCGGAATCACCGCCGTGATCAAAGCACGCACTACAAGTTTCCACTGTGTCCGATCGCGTATATACACGGCTATGGCATAAAACCCGATGAACATCGCCGCGATCAGTGTATAATACATATGTATCAGGCCGAATACAACCACGATCAGAGCGATGTTGAGCATCGATCGCCAATGAAAACGGTTTTCCTGACATCGAATGAGTCCCCACCAGATAACGGGAATGCACATCGTATATGCCAATGCATAATGCCCGCTGAATCGCTCCAGTTGTGGCGCCATGATGCCGATGCAGATGGCAATGATGCCGGCATACCACCAGGGCATCTGATAATAGCGTAATATCCGATATAGAAACAGAATACCCAGCCAGATGCTCAGCAACATCAATATGTGGAGGATCCCGATCGTGTAGGGTGCAATTGGGGCAATATGTGCATCCACCCATTGTATGACCCAGGTAATGGCGGGTTGATCATCGGTAAATACCACATGCTCGCCATACGGATACAGCATGCCGCTAAAATGCATACCCTCGTCATAGGTAACATACCAGGCCGGGGTAAAATAATTCTTGATGGCATCACCACCTGCAGAAAGTAAATAATTATTCGGATGCGCACAGGTATGTCGCCACGCAACACCTACCACAACAGCAGCGATCAGCGCGACAAAAATACCTTGGAGTACTTTCTTCATCACTTAAAAATACTTCGAAAAATGATGCGTATAAAATTACCACCTTCCTGCAATAAAATGCGCATACGCATCTGACTGAACTGCACGTGTTCGCGCAATGTCACCAGCACAGGTAATAAACGCACCTGCTGATCACGTGAAGCCAGAAAAATAAATTCCAGATCAAATAAATACCGCCTGATCTCCGTGCGCATAAAAAGCGCTTTGCCCCGCTGATTAAATCCCTTAAGACCACATTGCGTATCAGAAACTTTCAAACCTAAGATTCCGGCCGTACACATACGCAGCAATTTGCTGATAAACCTGCGAAAAGCCGGTACATGTGCATAATACGAGGCATCCTTTATGCCCGCCGCAATATCTGCCTGATCTGATTGCAGGGCATGTATCACTTTCAACATACTCTCTATCGTGTATGGAAAATCAACATCTGTATATACAATATGATCCGCTTCCGATCGTGCAACACCCGTGCGCAAGGCATGGCCCTTTCCGGCATTCTCTGTACATGGGATGTACATGAATCGGGGTATCGCTCCGGACAGCGCAGTGATGTCTGCTTCCTGTACACCCTTCGTACTCCCGTCGTTGACCAAAATACATTGCATCTGCACATCAGGAAGCGCCTGTTGCAGCGACTGCCACGACTTAATGATATGCTCCGTCCAACCCGCTCCCGGATTGTAACAAGGCAAAATGATATCAAGGGTGCTCAATGTGTGTAGATATACGTGGTAAAAGTGTCAGCCTTTTGCATTCCGCATCAATGGATGATGGATGCACAAAGTATCTATCCGGTTTACCTGTAAAGGTAATTGTTTCCGCACTTTCAGCACTCGAAGCGGAGTGGGTAAAGGGTAATCGCTAAAATGACGAATCAGGCATAGTGAAATGACCGAGGACAACTGACGATCGTTGAACAAGCGGCTCAATAGCTGTATCAGCGCATCAGCGCCTGGTGTAGGGGCAAATGATTGTATATGGAGGCGTTATGATAGGTTGGAACTGCGCGTTATTGCGCCTCACCCCCCTGCCCCCCTCTCCTTAGATTTCAATTTTATTGAAATTTAAGGAGAGAGGGATTGGAT
>JAYRVB010000529.1:0-5658 GCA_041918775.1 Chitinophagales bacterium | reverse complement strand
CTGATGCATATATCGTTTCCAGAAAAGGCGCGCAAACATCCAGGCAAGCGGATAAAAAACAGGCTGGTTGGAGCGCAGCACATAATTGTAGTCGATTCGAATTTTACCCGGCTCTAATTCTGTTGTCTCCCAAGTGCCAACAAAACTATAGAACCCAAGCATCCATGCAGCGAAGTCGTTTACTTCTATCACCCATTTTTTATTCTCCACTCGTTCCAGCACATGATCGGTAGACGCCACACCACCTTTAAATGAAATAGATTTTGCGGCTATTACCTTTTTAGAGCCCCCAACCTGTCCCCAGTTCTGTTCATCCTGCACGCCTATGATCTTTGGCATCAAACCAAGTCCCGTATGCACTTTAGTTACATCGCACAGCATGGGTGTTTTAAATGCGCGTTCGAGGGAGCAATGGTAGGTGGTGGAGAGGGAGATGGAGAATTGCATACAGTGTTTACCGATTTATGGTTTTTCAGTTCCGGGTCTATAAGGATCTATGTCAAATGACATGCAAAGATAGGTGTGGGATTTGAGGCGCTATACATGCCCGATCAGCTTAATCCGGGTACGATACCATTCCTGATTATCATTTTTCCCCTTATCTTCGCGGCATGAGCGTTTTAGTAGGAAAACATACCCGTTTGGTGGTGCAGGGCTTTACCGGAAAGGAAGGCACTTTTCATGCAGAACAAATGATCGCCTATGGCACGAATGTAGTTGGTGGTGTAACCCCCGATAAAGGTGGCACCAAGCATTTGGACCGTCCGGTATTCAACACCGTGGAAGATGCCGTAAAAAAGGAAGGCGCGAATACCTCCATCATATTTGTCCCCCCTGCATTTGCAGCCGATGCCATCATGGAATCAGCTGATGCAGGCATATCTGTCATTGTAGCCATTACCGAGGGCATCCCGGTGCAGGATATGATCAGGGTGAAATCTTATATTGCCGACCGCAATTGTACCTTGATAGGACCTAACTGTCCGGGTATCATCACCCCTGAAGAAGCCAAAGTGGGTATCATGCCCGGCTTCATCCATAAAAAAGGCCATATCGGCATCGTTTCCCGTTCAGGCACACTCACCTATGAGGCTGTTGACCAGGTAACGAAAGCCGGCATGGGACAAAGCACCTGTATCGGTATTGGTGGCGACCCGGTTCCGGGCACGACTACGCTCGATGCGATCAAATTGTTGATGGCCGACCCTGAAACTGAAGGTATTATCCTGATCGGCGAGATCGGCGGAACCATGGAGGCCAATGCGGCTTACTGGATAAAAGAAAACGGCACCAAGCCGGTTGTTGGTTTCATAGCAGGTCAAACAGCACCTAAAGGTCGCACCATGGGTCACGCCGGAGCGATCGTTGGTGGAAAGGATGATACAGCTGCCGCCAAAATGGAGATCATGCGCAACTGCGGCATTCACGTGGTGGAAAGCCCGGCTGTTTTAGGCGAAACAATGTTGAGGGCGATTAGGGAGAGATGAGAGATGAGGAAGGAGGAGGGAGAGATGAGGAAGGAGAGAAAATACCTGCATTTTACCTGATACTTGCTACCTGATACCTGATACTTAATACCAAAACCATGGGATTACTTTCTAACACTACAGTATTGATCACCGGCGCTTCAAGGGGCATTGGTGAGGCTATGGCGGTTCGATTTGCGGAGGCCGGGGCCAATGTGGCTTTTACTTATCTGAGCAGTGAATCCAGGGCACAGGCGTTGGAAGCTAAGCTGAGCGGTATGGGTGTAAAAGCGAAAGGCTATAAGAGCAATGCAGCCGTATTTGCCGAGGCAGAAAAGCTGGTCAATGATGTGGTTGCCGATTTTGGCGCAATAGATACTTTGGTCAACAATGCAGGTATCACCCGCGATACCCTTATGCTGCGTATGTCGGAGGAGGATTGGGATGCCGTATTGGACACCAACCTGAAATCCGTTTTCAATCTGACCAAATTTGCCATCAAACCCATGATGAAAGCCAGAAAAGGCAGTATCATCAACATCTCAAGTATAGTGGGTATGATCGGTCAGGCCGGACAAGCTAATTATTCGGCATCCAAAGCCGGTATTATCGGGTTTACCAAATCCATCGCAAAGGAGTTGGGCTCGCGCAATATTCGCTGCAATGCCATCGCACCCGGATTCATCGAAACAGATATGACCGGCGAGCTTTCTGAAGAATTAAAGCAAACCTACTTTAAATCGATACCACTCGGCAGATTCGGACAAGGCTCAGAAGTAGCGGATGTGGCTATCTTCCTGGCGAGTGCAATGAGCAGCTATGTGACCGGACAGGTCATCAGCGTTTGCGGTGCACTCAATACATGATCACGTAAGCACCAAATGTAAGGGTATCCTCCTTGCGGAAGGTATTCTGAGCGGAGCATTTTAGCCGTGCGCATTCCATTTTCACAACACTATCCTAAATAAGGTTAAAGATGCGAACACCAAATCGCTATCTCGCTGCGTTGTTATGTATATTCGCACTTGCCCTCCTGCAAGGCATGTTTTTTGCGGGAAATGCGCACAGTCTATATGCAGTTTCAGGTATTCAGTGATCAACCCTGGTGGTTTTGGCTACTTTGTGTGGCAGGCGGTGTCCTGTTTGCCTTCGGTATGTATTGGCGCGAACGCAAGGTGCTTGCCTATATAGAAAACACCTGGTTGCGACGCGGCATGTTTCTAGCGCGTGGGATAGCGGCCACACTACTCCTCTTTTTATTGCTTGATCCCTACATCAAATCCTCCAGCAATGAAACAGAAAAACCTGTAGTGATCATGCTACAGGATAATTCTGCGAGCATCGCCAACGGCATAGGTGATACCGCTGCATATTTTGCACGCTGGAAAGATCTGCAGGAAGATCTGGCAGAAGATTTTGATGTGCGTGTATATCCGTTTGGCGAACAATTAGGTGATGCCGGAGCAGGTCATACCCTGAATGCACCTTCTACCAATATTTCACAGGCGATGTCAGCCATCAATAACCTGTATGAAAATGTACATGTTGCCGGTGTGATCCTGGCATCTGATGGTATTTATAATAGTGGCAGCAATCCGCTCTATACCCAAAACGATATCGGTGCACCTTTATATACAGTTGCACTCGGCGACACCACCCGTAAAAAAGATGCACGCATTTTACGTGCGCTGCACAATAATATCGTGTATTTAAAAGACCGCTTCAGCATACAGGCAGATGTTGAAGCGATCTACTGCAATGGAAATACTTTACGCATCAGTATTGCAGAGATCACTGCAGGAACGAGAAAAGAATTAGGCAGTGTGCAACTTCAGGCCGACGGCACTCAATACAACGGCATGGCCAATTGGGAGCTGACCGCAGAAACGCCGGGAATTCATCATTACAGTATACACATTCAAAAAGTGGATGGCGAATTTACTGTCGAGAACAATACGCAGGAACTCTATATTGAAGTATTGGATGCGCGACAAAAAATTCTGCTGCTCGCGCATGCCCCACATCCCGACCTGAATGCGCTGCGCATGAGCATGGAATCCAATATCAATTATGCCGTTGAAGTGCAGTTAGCCTCCAACTGGAAAGGAAATATCGGCGATTATGATCTGGTGGTGATGCATCAATTACCCTCCGTGGCATATCCGCTCACACAAGCGATCAACGATATTCGCAATAAACATATTCCTGTCTGGTATATCATCGGTGCACAAACGCATCTGCCTGCATTCAATAAATCACAATCCTTGATTAGCATCAACAGCAACGGGCAGTCTGGAAACGAAGTTACTGCCATGGTGGAATCGCAATTTAATCTTTTTAGTCTGGATGGGGAAATGACCAACACATTACCCAGGCTTCCTGTTCTTTTATCCCCATTCGGGCAATATACGGCAAGTCCCGCTACAATGGTTTTAGCAAATCAAAAGGTGGGCGCGGTGGGCACAAAAACACCATTGCTCCTATATAGCATCCCGGGAGCCGATAAAGCTGCTGTACTGTGCGGCGAAAATTTCTGGCGCTGGAGATTGTATGATTATGTGTTGAATAAGGATCACGCGGTAACTGACGGACTGGTCAGTAAAACTATTCAATATCTTGCTGTCAAGAATGACAAAAAACAATTCCGTGTGCAGCAGGCCAGATCCATATACAATGAAACGGAATCCATTGTGATGGATGCGGAGTTGTATAACGACAGTTATGAATTAACCAACATTCCGGATGCAAGTATTAGCATTCGCGATGAACAGGGAAAAGATTTTCCTTTTCAATTTTCGAAAACACAAAATAGCTATACCCTGCAGGCGGGATATTTTCCTGCCGGCAGTTACACCTTTGAAGCCAGCACCATTTTAAACGGAAAGAAGCTCAGCGATAAAGGTGCATTCAGCATTTTACCGGTGCGCCTGGAAACGATCAACACCACTGCTGATCATCGTTTACTCAATCAACTGGCTACACAATCGGGAGGCAGCATGGTGCAACCGGATCAAATGGATCAACTCGCAGAGCGCATTCGTTCGAGCAGCACCGCAAAACCCATACTCCGGGAGATCACCCGCACCCAATCCATGATCCACCTAAAATGGATCTTCGCGATCATCCTCACCTGCTTAAGTCTGGAGTGGTTTGTAAGGAAATTTATGGGGGGATATTGAGGGATAGTTACTTTAGTTAGCAAGTTAGCAAGTGGAGGTTAGGTTGGTGCGGCGGTGCGGTGGTGCGGCGGTGCGGCGGTGCGGTGGTGCGGTGGTGCGGTGGTGCGGCGGTGCGGTGGTGCGGCGGTGCGGCGGTGCGGTGGTGTCCCGATAGCGATAGGGAGTGTGCTGGTGTAGTTGTATTTCCACTCATTTCTCCTTTCTCATTTCTCCTTTCTCATCTCTCATTTCTCCTCTCTCCCCACTCACCCATTGACCCATTGACCCACTCACCCACTGCCCCCCTGACGACCAGATTACTGAACTTTCCACACGAATGCCGCCTCAACCGGCGTTATAGTCGTTATACGTGGAGATAACTTTACAGGAATGGGATTTTTCTCTGATTTTAGGAAACGATTGCGCAGCTCGAGTATTCCGACCTTGTTGCTGAACAAGTATATGGCTACTCTGGTAGTGTTTGGGGTTTGGATGGTGTTTTTTGATGAGAATAATTTTATTCGTCAATATCACCGCATCACCGAACTGAATGATGTACAGCGCAAAACGAAATATTATGTACAGGAAACAGAAGCGGCAAAAAAGCAATTGCACCAACTACAAACTGACCAACGCGCTTTAGAGCGATTTGCACGTGAAGAATACTTCATGAAAAAACCGAATGAAGATGTTTTTATTATAGTGGAGAAATGAGGGAGGAGAGAGGAGAGAGGAAGCCGTGTAGAAGTGCCGGGAAATGGAATTGGTTAATTAGTAAATTCGTTAATTCGTTAATACAATGCAGGAGGCGCGGAGTTGCGCGAGGTTCTTCCCTGCATTAATGCATACCCTTTGCGTTACTTTGCGCAGAACTTTGCGCTCTTTGCGGTTAAATGGGCTAGTATGCAGGGTCACAAAGGACACGGCGAAGTCACGGAGGGTTCAGAGAAATGCAGGGAAATGGAATTGGTTAATTAGTAAATTCGTTAATTCGTTAATACAATGCAGGAGGCGCGGAGTTGCGCGAGGTTCTT
>JAYRVB010000528.1:0-10779 GCA_041918775.1 Chitinophagales bacterium | reverse complement strand
CAGTGAATCCAAACACGAAGAACTATTGTTCAATACCCGTCGCAAGGCACAGACCACATCGATATATATAAAATAGCATTATACAGAAAAGTAGCCCCCATAACACTAAAACACCCAACACCTTGTATACTCACATCAACCCACAATCCCCCCGAACACCGCACAAATATGAACACATCCCACCGCACTCCCGATAGCTATCGGGACACCGCCCCACAAAAAAAGCGGACCCCCCTCAGGAAATCCGCTCTGTTTATAAGAGAAAAATGCCTTATTGCAATACACTCAATTTCTCAGTCCACACCGCATTATTCGATGCATCGATCAAACGCACGAAATATACACCTTGTGCCAGATCAGCAATGTCTAATACCATTTTACCATTAGCAGTAGACCAATTGTAAGAAGCAACCTCACGACCAACAAGATTCACGATAGATACTTGTTGAATATTCGCGCTTAAAGACGCATATACATTGAGGCTGTTCACCGCAGGATTCGGATACACGGCAAAACTGTTGTCTAATAATGGACTTACTACGTCAACATCACAATCTTCGGAGCTCGTACCTAAGTAAGCTTTAAATAAACCTACCGCATTATAATTGGCGCTGTCGAGTACACTATAAAAGACTACTTCAACTGTACCACAACCGGCAACCGGATTGAAGACGCCATCCTTGAAATTACGCGCATCAAACTTTACAAAAACGGTTCCGGTAGTATCAGCAGGCGCCTGAAAATAATCGCCGGGTTGATCAGCGTTTGGCGCCCAACATAAGGTGAAATCGCACACCGAACTGGTCCACTCATCAGGAATGTCATTGATCGTGCGCTGCCAGGTCATGGTTTGTGTTTCACCATCATTGTGCAGGTCGATATGCACCTCATGGATCACATCCGGTTCACCCTCGAGTTCTGCCGTTGATGGAGTTAGTGTGATGTTTTGCGCATACATTAAACCTGCAGGCGCGAGGAAGGCGAGGAGGAAAAGTTTCTTCATGTTATTACCATTAATGATTGAATTCATGTAGAACCGGGGACTAAAGCCCCCTAAATTCTATACAAATGTAATGCCTTAAAGCCAAAAAAAAGAGTCAGGCGGCTAACCTGACTCTTTTATGACCGGGTGCCCGGGTTATTTTACGATCTGTACTTTTTCGGTTTGTGTGCGCTGGAGGCCATTGGTCAGGTAGTAGAAATACATACCTGCACCGAGGTCAGCCGTGTTCAAAGTATAAGCAGTAGTGCCGGATTGCACATTGCCTGTAAATACCACTTTACCGGTGATATCGCTTACCAGGATCTGCATGTCTTCTACAATGTTCTGCATTGGGATAACCGTGCTGTTTACAGCAGGATTTGGTTGTGCACCACCCAATAAACCTTGCAACATCTGATCATAAGCAATACCATCGATATCGCCGCGGAAATACATATAAGTAGCTTCCATCACAGCGTTACGCACTGCATCATCAGCGATCATCTCCAGACCAATACCCAGGTAAACGGTTTTGTAATCTGAAGTTTCAGTGCGAACGCCACCTACTTTAGTGCCGGCATTGTATGTGAAAATGCTGAAGGCATCCACACCGTTAGGTTCGATCTGTTCAGGGTAATAATAAGTAGTACCGTATGGCTTGCTGATATCGCTTTCTGCAACAGCGCCATACCACTCGTCAGTGGTAACCGCTGTAAAGGTGGTTGCACCTGCAGCTGCATCGTTCACGTAAGAAGCCATCAGATAGTTTTCATAAAAATCAACTGCTTCAGGATAATAAGCTGCATACTCATTTACTTCCCAACCATTGTCCTGACCGGAAATAAATAAATTACCACCATTATCCAGAAAATCCATCAACTGCTCAATTTTTAATGCATCATCTACAAGGGCAGGGAAGGTCCAGGCCACATTGTAATAGATGTTTTCTACATCATTCAATGCGCCACTGGTGAATCCTTTCTTCATAGTGAAATGGCTGGTTGCTGCATAAGTAGTTACATCAGCAGCAGCTAATGCATCTGTATACAATGATTCAAAATCATAAGTGCCATAAGCCGATCCATCACCATAAGCAACCTCATTGTTTACCACCAGATCAGTAACACCACTGATCACATAGTAACTCAATACCTGAGCATTGATCTCAGGATTGTCAGGGAACGTAACTGTAATGAAATATTCGCCAATTGCCGGAGTCGGGCCAACGTTTACATTCAATGTAACCGGCACATCAGCACTTGCTGCAATATAAGCATCCATAGCTCCGGTATAAGTTGAACCGTTGTATGTGTATGATGCAGTCCAGTCACCAGGTTGATCTGTTGCAAATTCAAAGTGCATGTTCATGCCATCAGCATCACTTAAATTCAATACTTGTCCGTTAAATAAACTAGCAGCACCAATGGTACCTTGCACAAATGTATTTGCACTATTGTTGATCACTTCAATGTCCGGATCCATAGCAGAACCTGAATTCAATACTTCTTTAGTCGAAGAATTTTGTACCCATGCTAACGCATAGATCTCTTCTTCCACATATATTGGATCAAGCTCATATGAGTAATCAAAAGAAACGCTGGAGCCGATAGCAGCAGGTGTGATACTTACACCACTTGTGCCGGTAATGGATTCGCGGAATACATTCGGAAATTCTGTTTCGCCATTCGTTCCCGGAGCAGAAACATAATCAACTAAATGTTCTACAACAGCAGCTTTTAATTTATACGTACCTGCAGGAACAGTGCCAACAGTTACTACTTCAATGTGCACGTTGCGTGTGGTGCCAACAGTAGATTCAGTAACCATAATACGGATTGGACTGGTTTCTGACAACAGGTTATTTACGATATCCTGTGTTACGCCCGCAGGGCCACCAATACCAACTCCATTCTGATACATATCAGGTACACCTGAAACACCATAATAATCTACCATGGCATCGCTTTCACCTGGGTTGAAATTATACATCGGATCAGTACCCGGCCATGAAGTGTGGTAGGCTACGTGATGTACATTCGACTCATTGGCGTAATACACATCCTGAAAAAATGGATTTTGAGAAGCACATGGGCCACAAGAGGCTTGTGTAAAGTGTTCAAATAGCGGATACTTTTTCGCCTGACCAAACAGAGTGCCGGCAGAAAGCATCAAAGCTACAAGAGGTAAAATGTAGAGAGATCTTTTCATGTTTAACAAATTTGGATGCTAAAGATACCGAATCCTGTGTGAAGCACAAATTCGCCGACAACCAGATGCCGGTGACGACCCTGTATACCCCCAACAAGGGCTAACGGTTTTGCGTGTAAAACCATGTTGTGATGATGCCACAGCGAGCCTACCTTTGAAGGATGTTCAATAAACTCAGTGGGGAAGATATTCAAGCGCTCATCCGTATCGTCGGGGAGGGCTACGTTTCTACCCATACCGACGATCTGGAAACCTATGCCAGTGATGAAACCGAAGACTTGCATTTTCCGCCAGAAGTGGTAGTTAAACCGCGCACGGTGGAAGAAATATCGGCCATCATGCAATATGCCACAGCCGGGCGTTTGCCGGTAACCCCCATGGGTGCCCGTACCGGGTTGAGCGGAGGTGCCCTGCCTGTGTATGGCGGTATAGCCTTGAGCATGGAACGATTTAATTCCATCCTGGAGATCGATGAACGCAACCTGCAGGTGACCACCGAACCGGGGGTGATCACAGAAGTGCTTCAGGAGGCAGTAAAGGCCAAAGGATTGTTTTATCCTCCCGATCCGGCCAGCAGAGGTTCCTGTTTTATTGGCGGTAATGTGGCTGAAAATTCTGGTGGTCCCAAGGCGGTGAAATATGGGGTCGTAAAGGATTATGTGCTGAACCTGCAGATCGTTCTGCCGAATGGACATGTCCTATGGACAGGCGCAAATGTGCTCAAGAACGCAACGGGATACAACCTGACCCAACTTCTTGTTGGGAGTGAAGGTACGCTGGCAATCATCACAAAGATTGTACTCAGATTGATCCCGCACCCGAAACGCGACCTGCTCATGCTAATCCCTTTTCAAGATCCGGTTGACGCCTGCGCTGCCGTGAGCGCTATTTTCAGAGCAGGAATCACTCCAAGTGCCATGGAGTTTATGGAACGAGATGCCATAGAATTTGTCCTGCACCATAATCCGGACATCCATGTGCAGATCCCCAGCGATGTGCAGGCTCACCTCTTGGTTGAAGTAGACGGAAATGAAGAGGAACAATTGCTCCGTGATTGCGAGCAGATCGCTGGCATCGTTGAAGCATTTCACGCAGGAGAAATATTATTCGCACAAACTGAAAGAGAAAAACAAGACCTCTGGCGTATGCGCAGAAAGGTTGGCGAAGCCGTAAAGCAACATTCGATATACAAAGAGGAAGATACCGTAGTGCCACGCGCCGAATTACCTGCACTGCTCAAAGGTGTAAAGGAGATCGGCGCCAGATACGGATTCCGTTCGGTATGTTATGGACATGCGGGCGATGGCAACCTGCATGTAAATATCCTCCGCGACCAACTCTCGGAAGCGGAATGGGAGGACACCCTGAAAAAGGGTATTGCCGAAATATTCCGACTCGTTGTAAGCCTGGGCGGAACCCTGAGCGGCGAACACGGCATCGGACTGGTACAGAAGCCATACATGCCCATAGCCTTCGACCAGGTTCAACTCGAGTTGTTTGCAAGCTTAAGAAAAGTATTCAATCCGCTGGGCATACTTAATCCGGGTAAGGTTATCGATTGATAATGCCCGGCCGGAGGGGCTTTTTTTTCGGAAAACACATTTTTTTGTCATATATTAGACGCAACTTTACACGCGACAGACCGTTTTATCCTCAGAGAACGGTTTTCCTGATCTCACACACAAGGACGATTACCTCCTGAATACACACACAGGTTAATACGTCAAAACCCATTGCTGCATGATCAGGCACATGACATGTATATTTTGTTTGGCAATCGCTGTGTTCCTGCATAGCCTCTCGCATGCTCAGGAATTTAGTGGTTTGCGCACAGACAATTATGCCGGTTCAAATGGCATGCTGCTCAACCCGGCAAGTCCGATCACCAGCAGATTGCCTTGGGATGTGAATCTCTTGGCTATCGGTATCAATGAGGATAATAATTACATCAATATTCCTGATCCGATGCTGCGCTATGTGCGCACCTCCGATAGTATTACCGATGTGCAGTATTACAATCCACAGAAAGTTTACGGTCATGGCAATTTACTTATGCAGCTTCCATCTGCATTTATACGCGTGGAAGATTATGCATTTGGCATGTTCACCACGTTTAGGGCTGCCGGATATGCACAAAGCGAAAAACAACCGGGTGGTGTAATCGGTATTAAAGGTCTGCCTTTGTATGTAGAACATACGATGCCTGCATTTAATGCAGGCATACTTGTATGGTCTGAAATAGGACTGAATGGGGAAATGACCCTCGAGTCAAATTCTCTGTTCAGCATACATCTCGGTGCTAACCTCAAATTTTTAATGGGATTTGAAGCGCTTGGTTTTGAAAATAATGAAGACCTCGTTTTCCTGAAAGATACCGTAAACTATAACCTCGCTTCCTTTGATACAGAGTTCGACTATACGAAAAACCTGGGATCAAACCTGCTCTACGATCCGGCAAACTATGCCCTCAATGGGAAAGGTGTTGGTCTCGATGTTGGCGGATATTATATCATTCACAAGAAAAGCAAATTCACTTACTCCAAAAAACTCGGGTATACTTGGAAGTTTGGCGCCTCACTGCTCGATATGGGTTATATCAAGTTTACTTCCAACGCGGGTAGTTATCACCTCCAGGATTCATTGCCCTTTGCTGTAGCCAATATTGTGTTGGATTCTATTGATGACATCGACGAGTTTAATCGCACAGGTTCTAAAACCATTTATGATGATGTTGACTTTAGTAAAGACCTGAGCTCATTCAGCATGTTTTTGCCGGCGGCCCTTTTGCTTACTGTAGATAAACCACTCGGTAACGACTTTTTTGTGCAGGCCATGATCGTTCGCCGCTTTCCCCGATTCGGAACAAACCTTATAGCAAGGTCAAATATTTTTGCCATCACACCGCGTTACGAGCGTCGAAAGTTTGGCATGTTCATGCCCATGCAGCTATACGAGGATAAAGAATTCAGAATAGGCGCGGCAGTGCGCTGGCACTTTGTTACCGTGGGCTGCGATAATTTCCGGTCATGGACCAATCCTGAAGATTATGCATCCATCGATTTTTATGTGGGGGTAAAACTTACACCATATTGGCTGGTGCCGGAAACCAAAAAGAAATTCCTGGAATGCCTGAAATGGTAGTGATCAGGTGTGCGCGGGCGGACCAACCACGATCACACATTCTCCCTTTGGTTCCTTGCCGGTATAATGGGCAATAACCTCACTGCAGGTGCCCCTTACGGTTTCTTCGAATTTTTTGGAAATTTCCCTACTTACTGAAACCTGCCGATCACCTAAATGCACGCGCAATTGCTCTAACGTTTTTACTAATCGGTGAGGCGCTTCATACAAAACAAAGGTGCGTGTTTCCTCCGCTAGTGCACGTAGTTTTGTCTCACGTCCCTTTTTAGGTGGTAAAAATCCGATAAAGAGAAATTCATGCAGGGGAAGGCCCGAATTTACCAATGCGGGAACAAACGCCGTAGCACCCGGGAGTGTTTCTACCTGCAACCCTTTTTTTATGCAGGTATGCACCAGTAAATACCCCGGATCAGAAATACCCGGCGTGCCTGCGTCAGATATCAGGGCAACTACTTTGCCGTCGCCGATCTCTTCCGCAATGCGTTCTACCTGCGCATGTTCGTTATACTTATGATGTGAAATGGCCTTGGTCTGAATACCAAAATGCCTGAGCAATACACCCGAGGTCCTGGTGTCTTCCGCAAGGATCAGATCTACTTCCTGCAATATGCGCACCGCTCTGAAGGTGATGTCCTCCAGATTACCAACTGGCGTTGGCACTACGTATAGTTTTCCGGCAGGCAAATAGTGTGGGTGTTCGTTAAAGATTACCCCACTCAGGCCTCGTGTATGGTCAGCTCATAGCTTTCCATGATCGGATTTGCCAATAATTTTTTACAGGCTTCTTCCGCTATTTTTTTTGCCTCAGCTGCATTGGGTGCATCTATATGTAATTGGATGTGTTTGCCGATGCGCACATCCTGTATGGCTTGTAATGATAAATTTTGCATGCTGCCGGCTACAGCTTTACCCTTAGGATCTAATAATTCTTTAAGGGGCATTACATTGATCTCTGCTTTATAGGCCATTTTCCTTTATGTTTTTAGTAATGGATATGAGTATATAAATGGTCATTACAATCGGAATGATTGCAAATAATAATGAAAAAATAAATATCCCGGCAAAAACAACCACGCCACAGATCAACAACAAGCCATACACCCATTGATTTTGTTCCCATCCGAACGACTTGAATTTTAAACTCAGCATCGGGATCTCACTCATCATCAGGTAACTCAATAATACAATAATGGCTAATAAAACCCAGTGGTTTTGCAAGGTGTTGGTCAATCCCATTTCATTGCGTAAAATGATCAAAGGCAGGGAAACTACCACCATGGCCATTGCCGGTGTAGGCAATCCAATAAATCCGAATTTTTGTCTTTCATCAATATTGAATTTACCCAGTCGAACCGCTGCAAAGATCGTTACCAGAAACCCGGTACTGAAATAGAGTATCGGATAATCAAAAGCATTGTAATGTGCATAATAGGCACGCGACAATAATTGAAACAAAATGAGTCCCGGCAACAAGCCGAAAGTAACCACATCGGCAAGTGAATCTAATTGTTTACCTAAAGCTGATTCTACTTTGAGTGCGCGAGCAACAAATCCATCAAAAAAATCTACCACACCCGCCAACATCACACAATAACAACTCAGGTGGATCAAACCCATGTCGATATAAAAATCCTGCGTGCCGGTCATGATCACCGTATGATCATTGAACAGGTACACCACACCCATGCAACCTAAAAACAAGTTGAATAAGGTGAGCAGGTTTGGCAGGTTTTGAATAAGCTTCATGAATATATTCCGTCAATAACGCTTTATGCGTAGTATATTATTTCGCGTGCATCAGTGATTCTATCTCATCCACTTCACGAGGTGTATCCTGCATGAAATCATATTTTGAACCATCAGGCATCAGCATGATATCATTTTCAATGCGGATCCCTATGCCTTCCTCACGAATATAAATACCCGGTTCGCAGGTTAACACCGCACCTGCAGGCACCGGCTTGTAATGATCACCAATATCATGCACATCCAATCCTAAAAAATGACCGGTTCCATGCATGAAATATTTTTTATAAGCCGGCCAGTCAGGGTCCTGATTTTGTATATCGCTGTCAGTGATCAACCCAAGACCTTTTAATTCAGCTTCCATCACACCACCAACTGCCGTATTGTAATCTTTTAAGATCATACCAATGTGCATCATGTCGATGGCTTTTTTCTGTACGCGCAAAACGGCATTGTATACCTCTTTCTGACGTTGGGTAAATCTGCCGTTCACCGGAATGGTGCGCGTAAGGTCTGCGCAATAATTCGCGTATTCCACTCCAAAATCCATCAATAACAGATCGCCATCCTTACATGGTAAATTGTTGTCGACATAATGCAACACACAAGCACTCGCCCCACTGGCAATGATGCTACCGTATGCAGGGCGCGTGCCTCTGTTGCGTAAAAATTCATGTTGAATTTCTGCTTCCAGTTCGTATTCCATGACACCCGGACGCACAAACTGTAAAACACGACGAAAAGCTTTATTGGTAATATCGCAGGCGATCTGCATCAATTCGCGTTCCCACAAACTTTTTGTCGATCGCAATGTCGCCATTATAGGCGCGCTGCGTTCAAATACATGCAGTGGAAATCGCACACGTGTTTCCTGAATGAATCGTGCATCACGCGTCGGCACTAATATACTTGCACGGTCATTTTCATTGGTATTCAGATACACATGTGCTGCATGATTCATCAGCATATTGAAAATGCCGTTGAAATCTTCTTTCCAATGTATCGTTTGAATTCCACTTGCCTCACGCGCTTCCTGTTCTGTGTATTTATGTCCTTCCCAAACAGCAATGTGTTCATTGGTCTTTTTCAGGAAAAGGGCCTCGCGATATTTTGGGTTCGGACAATCAGGATAGATCAATAAAATGGATTCCTCCTGATCGATGCCCGATAAATAAAAGATATCACTGTTTTGCTTCCATGGGTGAAACTGATCGGCATTCGACGGCATTTCATCATTACTATGAAATATCGCAATACTGTTCGGCTTCAGGTGTGTGATGTAATTTGCTCTGTTATGGATAAAAAGAGCCTTGTCTATGGGAAGATATTTCATACTACGCAATTCTCGGTTAAGCGGCAGTAAAGGTAATCAAAAACACCCCGTTCCAGTATCCACGCACTGCATATCATACATCAACGCAGTCTCCAAACTTCAAACAAACTGCTACGAAAAGTTGCTTTGATATTAGTAATTGGGGAAAAATGACCACCCTAAAACCTAAACATCACGATAAAGGTTTACTCCCCAAAACCACGGCAAACTAAACCGCCATCCTCAAAACCCCCAACAAACAAACCCTCAACCCCAAACCTTCAACTGTCGGGTACTGAAATAAGTTGACCGTTTTTAAGGGAAAAAACAAGTAGAAAATGGGTCAACCAAACAAACAGATGCCAAGTTGGCGGCGAGGCCAGCACAGAGTCTTCAGTGAGAGTTTCAAGCAACAGAAGGTCTCAGAAATAGAGCGTAAATTGTGCACAGTAAGGGAAGTGAGTAAGCTGTATGGGGTTAGTAGCGCAGCCGTATACAAGTGGCTGGACAGGTATTCAGTTCACAACAAACAAAAGCACAAGTTGGTGCTTGAGCCTATGAGTGACTCAAAAAAGATCGATCAGTTACAAGCCCGAATCCGAGAGCTGGAGCGCATTATAGGCCAGAAACAGATTGAGATTGAGTTTAAGGAACGCATGATCCTTATCGCAGAAGAGCTATACGGGGTCGACATCAAAAAAAAACTTGGCTCCCGACTTTCTGGTGGTTCAGAGAAAACATCCGACAATACGGATGGACAATGAATGCATTATATCGGGCAATGCAGACCAGTAAGCAAAATGTGCATCAGCGCATGCGTCACCAGATGAGCCAAATGGAAATGGAGGAACAGCTTATGTTGATCGTTCAGCAGATCAGAAAGGATCACCCTGGGATGGGCGAAAGAGCCCTATACCAGAAGATCCGTCCTGACTGGGGAAGGGACCGTTTTTATGCCTGGTATCGCAATAATGGACTAAGGGTCAAGCCTCAAAAGAACTGGCGCCGGACAACTGACAGCAGCGGTGTAATCCGTTTTGATAATCTGACAATCGGGTTGGAGTTGACAGGTGTCAACCAACTTTGGGTCAGCGATATAACCTATTATGAGATAGATGACACCTTCTATTATTTAACCTACATTATGGACCAATATAGCAGGAAAATAAAGGGTTATAGCACGAGTTGCTCGCTCAAAACACGAGATACTACCATACCTGCGTTGTTGATGGCTATGCGAACATTACCGCCTAAAAGCAATACGATCTTTCATTCAGATGGAGGTGGACAGTATTACAGTCATAGCTTCCTGAGGCTTACCGCCGGAAGGTTTACAAACAGCATGGGAAAATCTGCTTATGAAAATCCATATGCTGAAAGACTCAATGGT
>JAYRVB010000527.1:0-2555 GCA_041918775.1 Chitinophagales bacterium | reverse complement strand
CTGCTCACGGGATTCAATGATGCAGCAGGCAACCCAAACCCAAGCGCAGAGCCGGTTCCGGCAGCAAATAACTTCAATGCGATGGACGTGGGTATGGGACTTTTATTGTACAGCAACAAAATGTATGCAGGATTGTCGTTCAACCACATGAACACCCCCACCATCAGCTTTTACGAAAATGGCGCCAGCACCCTGCCGGGTTCCATAGGCGCACAGGCCGGTATATTCATTGGTGGGGAGAAGAAGAACGACCTGCTCATCAACCCCTACGCCCTCTGGACCTTGCAGGCCGGATTCCATCAGATCCAGACAGGGGTGTATGCGAAAAAGGGGATAGTGCTGGGCGGACTTGCCTTCAAACACAATACTGCAAGCCTCAGCGACGTTGTATTGATCGTAGGTTTGGCCAAAGGAATAGCGCGGTTTGGATACAGTTATGACATCAGCGTTGGGCCTCTGGCGGGACTTACAGGCGGTGCCCATGAGGTTTCCCTTATGTTCAGCTTCCCGCAAAAGGAGGGCAAAACCCTGAAAAACGGGCAGAAAAGTATGCTGGACTGCCATTCGGTGTTTTGAATCTCAAAATAAGTTTTTTACATTTGCGTTAACTCTCAAGTAAAAGAATCAAAGTATGAAAAGAAACCTGCATCCCGTGGTGGTTCTGTCTCTTACAGTACTGCTGCTGGCTACCGGAACTTCCTGTAAGAAAAGGTCTTCAGTATCGGGCTTCAAATACAACGATCCTAAATGGGGTGGTTTTGAGGCACATCGATACGATGGACAGGCTACAGGCCCGAACCTCGTGTTGGTTCAAGGTGGAACCTCCGTTCAGGGTACAACCGAACAGGATGTTACCTTCGAATACAACAACGTTCCACGCCGCGTAACTGTTTCTTCTTTTTACATGGACGAAACGGAAATTTCCAACCTCCACTACCGCGAATATGTGTATTGGATGATCAAACAATTTCCTGACTTCCCTGAGGTAATTCAAAACTCATTGCCGGATACACTGGTATGGCGCGAAGAACTCGCATTCAACGAACCATATGTGCAGTATTATTTCCGCCACCCTTCTTACCAGAATTATCCTGTGGTAGGGGTGTCATGGTTGCAGGCTACCGAGTTCAGTAAATGGCGTACCGACCGCGTGAACGAAATGATCCTCGCGGAGAAAAAATATATCGATGTGAATACCATGGGTTCAGGTGAAGATAACTTCACTTCCGAAACCTATATGACAGGTCAATATACCACCGGTTTGCGCAAGGGTAAAAAAGATTACAGCCCTTATGCAGCCGATCCGAAAATGGGCCGCACCGTGCGCATGGAAGATGGTATCCTCCTGCCCGACTACCGCCTCCCTACAGAAGCGGAATGGGAATATGCAGCACTCGGACTTATCGGTAACCGCGTTCCTGGAAATGAGATGATCACTGATCGTCGCCTCTATCCTTGGGATGGAAATACATTGCGCGAACCTTCAGCGAAAGAAAAATGGGCGCAAGGTAAAATGTTGGCGAACTACAAGCGTGGTCGTGGTGACTATGCAGGTACCGCCGGAAAACTGAACGATAACTCTATAATCACTGCACCGGTTTACTCATTTATGCCAAACGATTACGGTCTGTATAACATGGCCGGTAACGTGAACGAATGGGTGGCTGATGTGTACCGTCCTACTACTTATATTGAAATGGATGACCTGAACCCATATCGCGGTAACGAATATCAGGTGCGTGATCTGGATGAAGATAATTATCCGCTGCTCGATTCACTCGGTCGCATCCGCTACCGTCCTGTGAAAGACGAAGAAGCAGTGAACCGCCGTAACTACAAAAAAGGATACGTGGTTGATTACCTCGATGGTGACTCAACATCTTACGTAACCTACGAATATGGTCGTTCAACCCTCATCAGCGATAATGCACGTGTGTATAAAGGTGGATCATGGGCAGATGAAGCCTTCTGGTGTTCACCTGGTTCACGTCGCTACCTTGAGGAAGATCTTTCTACAGCTACTATCGGTTTCCGTTGTGCCATGATCCGTTTAGGCGGTGATGTTGACAATGAAACTAAAGGTGGTAACCAGTTCAAGAAAACCAAAAAACAAAAGAAACTCAACAAGACCAACCGAAACATGAACAAGTTTTAAGTTGGTGCATAACTCATGTAAAAGCCCTCCGCAATCACGGAGGGCTTTTTTAATTTTAGGCCATGATCGACCACATAGATGCTTTATTCGAAAAATTTCTGACCTGCACAGGAGCAAGCATCGATAATCGCAGCATTAAACCTGGCGAAATGTTTTTTGGCCTGCCGGGCGAGAAGGTAAATGGCGGTCAATACGCTGCGGATGCACTTGCAATGGGTGCCGCCTGTTGTGTGGTCAGCGATGCGCAGTATGCTGTTTCAGAGGCTTGTGTGGTAGTGCAGGATGTATTGCTTGCCATGCAAATGCTCGCAGCCAGGTATCGCAGTACATTCGCCTTTCCGGTTCTGGCACTAACAGGTTCCAATGGTAAAACCACAACCAAAGAACTCATCGCTGCCGT
>JAYRVB010000526.1:0-3372 GCA_041918775.1 Chitinophagales bacterium | reverse complement strand
TCCTCCCGCCTGCGGGCCGACCGCCGGGGGCAGGTAGCTCAGTTGGTAGAGCAATGGACTGAAAATCCATGTGTCGCCGGTTCAAATCCGGCCCTGCCCATTTTGACAATCGAATCCCGCCCCGGGGCCGTAGCTCAGTTGGGAGAGCGCTTGCATGGCATGCAAGAGGTCGTGAGTTCGAGTCTCACTATCTCCACTAAAGACACTTTCGGGTGTCTTTTTTTTTGCATGGTTGATGTGGTCAGGCTTCTGCAAAGGCGCAAATCTCTTGTGCAGCTCTTGCTGATGCACCGGCGCCTCCAAGTGTTTTTGCTAATAGGTTGTATTCCTCCAGCATCACACGGCGATCCTCTGTATCCCGGATCAATTTCTGTAAATGCTCCTGCACATTGGAGGTGGTAAGTGCATGTTGTATCAACTCCGGCACCACTGCTTTATCAGCTATGAGGTTGACGAGTGAAATAAATCGAATATGTACCAGTCGTTTAGCGATCTGATATGAAATGGCGCTGCCCTTGTAACACACGATCTGCGGAATGCGAAATAATGCTGTCTCCAAAGTGGCAGTACCTGAAGTTACCAGTGCCGCATGCGCGTGTTGCAAAATATCATAGGTTGCACCTTTGATGAACTGTACTCGAGGGTGCGTGCCAAACTGCGTATAAAATGCAGTATCCAAACCCGGCGCACAGGCCACTACAAACTGATGATCGGGAAATGCGTCCACCACACTTAACATGATCAGTAATTTTACCCGAATTTCCTGTTTGCGACTGCCGGGTAACACAGCGATATAAGGTTTATCATCAAGTCCATGCGCAGTAAGAAAACCGGTATTTTCCCTGAACTGCGTGATGGCATCCAATAATGGGTGTCCGACAAAGGTTACCGGGTAATCATATTTTGCATAGAACTGTTCCTCGAAGGGCAGGATCACTAAAAGCTTATCGACATACTTTTTAATGATCTCTACCCTGCTGCTTTTCCATGCCCAGAGTTGCGGAGAAATATAATAACACACTTTAATGCCCAAATCGTGGGCAAAAGGTGCAATGCGTAAATTGAATCCGGGATAGTCGACCAAAATGACCACATCCGGTTTCCATTCACGAATATCGTTCTTACAAAATCGAATGTGACTGAGGATCTTGCGTAAGTGCAATACCACTTCCAAAAAACCCATGTAAGCTGTATCGCGATAATGCCTTACGAGTTCAACACCCGCCGCCTGCATACCATCGCCACCAATACCTCTGCACGTAGCATTTGCATCGCGTTCTTTTATGGCTTTTACCAAATTCGCAGCATGCAAATCACCTGAAGCCTCTCCGGCAATGATATAATAGCGCAAGGGAATGAGTTATGAGAACAAGGAAAAATTACCCATGATATAATAATATACGAGCATGAACATGGCAAACAAAACCGTTACCACACCAACGCCCCTCAGGCAATTATCTTTTCGCACCCGCATGTAGATCACAAAGGGCAACACATTGGATACAACAGCCAGGGTAGCGATAAATCGTTCAGTAACGCCGCGAAAGGCTTGTCCTTTGATGTACACCTTACCGATCAAACTGGCGTCGATCTGGTAAAATACGTAGAACATGGTAACGGTAAAAAATATCGATACCAGCATACCAACGAATACATTGTCTTCCTGAAGTTTACTCATAGCAGATCATCCAAGATTGTTAAACGTTTCTGAGGTGTCAATATGTATCTGGTGTTGCACTTTTTGTTGCGGTAGTTGCCATTGTTGATTAAAAAAAGCGATGGCACGATGCGCAGTAAGGTCGTACTGTACCGGTACCACAGATACAAAACCGTTGGTCAATGCCCATTCATCTGTATCCTCTCCCTGATCATAGTTGACAAACTTCCCTGTAAGCCAATAGTATGGGCGTTTATGTGGATCGAGGCGCATGTCGTATTCCTCTTCCCATTTCGCCTGCGCCTGCCTGCAAATACGCACGCCGTTGATCTGGTCTACCGGTAAATAAGGAATATTTACATTTAATAAAGTAGCCGGTGGCAGTCCATTGCTCAACACCTGTTCAGCGATCATTCGTGCGAAATGGGATGCAGCGGAAAAATCTGCATCGGAGGCATAATTGAGCAGGCTGAAACCAACTGCCGGAATACCTTCAATACCGGCTTCCATGGCTGCCGACATGGTACCGCTATAAATAATATTTATCGATGAATTGCTGCCATGGTTGATACCCGATACGCACAGATCAGGTTTACGATGCAGCACTTTATCTTTTGCGAGCTTCACACAGTCAACCGGTGTACCACTGCAGGCATAAGCCTCAATATCGCCAAATACCTGTGATGCCTGTAAGCGCAGTGGCTCATTCAGGGTAATGGCATGTCCCATTCCACTTTGAGGTTTATCGGGCGCAACTACGACAATGCGACCCAAATGTCGCACAGCTTCTACGAGCGCATGAATGCCCGGAGCAAGTATGCCATCATCGTTTGTAACTAAGATTATTTTTTCCTGAGACCCTTCCATACCTTACACACAAATACTTACCAAAAAAAGAAAATCGGCGGGCATCACTCGTTGGTGCCCAAAAGCGGCTGTAGCTCAACCGGCAAAATTCCATTGCTCGAACGCAATGATCCAATATCGTTGATCACTTTATCCAGATAACCTTCTCTGCTGATCTTAATAGATGTAGAAGCGCCGGACAATGTGCTTACATCCCCCAATCCATTTACATCGGTTTCGCAGATGACCTGCATATTCGGACTTTCAGCGAAAGTGACTTTTGCTTTGAACACCGGTTTTTGATCTACATCATACACATACAATGTAGAGATCGGAGCTAATTGCGTAACCTGATAAATATCATCTCCACCTTTGCCGCCCGGGCGGTTACTGGTAAAATATCCGAAACCATTCTTCATGGTAAAACCAAAATCATCCTGCGGGGAATTTACCGGTTTACCCAGATTTTCAGGCACAGACCAATGATCGTCCTGACGTACGGATTTAAATACATCCTGTCCACCAAACCCTGCGTGATAGTTGCTTGAAAAATACAAGGTGCCATCCGGTGAAATATACGGATACATGTCATCACCGGGTGTATTGATCACATCACCCATATTCTTTGGCTCAGACCAGGTTCCGTTTTTCTTCACGCTATAATACAGATCAATGCCTCCTTTACCTCCGGGCATATCACTTGAATATATTAATATATTGCCATCCGGTGTCAGGGAAGGATGCGCGATGGAATATTCTCTACTATTTAAAGTTACAGGACGCGGACGTGCAAATTTTCCATCGGTATAGGCCGCATAGAAAAGTTCGAGTTTGATGGTGCCATCGGCTGAAACAATCGTTCTGTTGTG
>JAYRVB010000525.1:0-1523 GCA_041918775.1 Chitinophagales bacterium | reverse complement strand
TCCGCACCAAGTTCGATCGGACGTTGGGCAAGGGGTCCGGCAAAGGTATTGTCAACAACCACCAGCACATTGGTCGCGTGTGCAATATCAACAATGCGTTTGATGTCGCTTACTTTTAAAGTCGGATTGGTGGGCGACTCCAGCCAGATACATTTTGTGCGTGAAGAAATCAGTGGAATGATATTTTCTGCATCGGTGGTGTCTACATAATGCACAGTAATTCCCAATTTCTGATACACATGCGTAAAAAGTCGATAGGCGCCGCCGTAAATATCATCTACAGCAATAATTTCATCGCCCGCAGAAAATAATTTCACCACGGCATCAATAGCCGCAAGTCCGGTGGCAAATGCAAAACCCTGATGTCCGCCCTCAAGCTGCGCCACCAGGTCTTCCAGGGCTTTTCGTGTGGGATTGCCGGTGCGTGCGTAATCGTAGCCCTTGTGCACACCGGGTGCATCCTGTACGAATGTAGATGTTTGATACACCGGCACGGCGATGGCACCGGTAAGCGGATCGATAGGAACCGCATGTAAGATCTCTGTAATTCTGCTCATTGATTGTTGTTTTTTGTGATGAATAAAAAAACACTTATCGCGAGCAGCGTCAGGCAGAGCCAAATAAAAAAGGCTCTCCTGATAAGTAGAGAGCCTTGTATCGTTAACCGCCTGAGCGGTATGTTGTGCAGACTAATCTAAGCTTATCTTTCTTTGAACTTGTCAAAGATGGAGTTAGCACCTTTCCTGCATTGCTACAGTAGGTTGCTAAAGCGTCATCGGGCCATATCCCTCAGCTTTTCTGGATAAGTGAGTAAGAACGTTCGAGGGCAAAGATAAGCATGGGAAATGAAAATGCAAAAGGTGAGAGGTGAGAGGTGAGTGGTGAGTGGTGAATCGTGAGTCGTGAGTTGTGAATTGTGAGTCGTGAATGCCCTTGCATTTCTTCGCGTCTTCGCTTCTTTGCGCCTTCGCGTGAAAAAAGGTGATTGGTGTGATAAAAAAAAATTACCACATCGTTGGCAATGGGTTAGTGATCAATATTCGATATCATATATCCAATTTAATTCGACTCCAACGTAACCATTATGGTTACCGGAACAGAAACAGGCACGCCGTTGGAATATGCGGGGATCCAGTCGGGCATGTTACTGATCACGCGCAGGGCTTCTGTATTGGCTGAAGTGGAGAGTCCTTGCCTTATGGTAGCTTCCGTTACTTTTCCTTCAGCGCTTATGGTTGCCGAAACATAAATGGTACCTATACTGCCATCCATAGGTATTTGCATATAGGTATTTAAATAAATATCCAGCGCCGCTTTGCCGCCCGGATATTGAGGTGTCGACTTGGCAAAATTATCGGTAGAATCAGCAACCATATCATCAAAGTCTGCAGTAGACCCGGCTGTTGATGGCGCTTCACTTTTTTCTTTCGTGCTTGATTTAGTTCTTTTCTTCGATTCGCTGGCAACTACCACTTTCGATAATACTTGTACCTCATCAGCCGATGCTTCCTCTGCATCCAATT
>JAYRVB010000524.1:0-3732 GCA_041918775.1 Chitinophagales bacterium | reverse complement strand
GGTTGTAGGTTGAGGGTTGTAGGTTGAGGGTTGTAGGTTGAGGGTTGTAGGTTGAGGGTTGTAGGTTGAGGGTTGTAGGTTGAGGGTTGTAGGTTGAGGGTTGTAGGTTAGAGGTTAGAGGTTGGGGGTTGTAGGTTAGAGGTTGGGGGGGGGGTGTATGGAAGATTATCATGCTTAATTTAAACGTAGTGTTATATATATGTTTGGTTGGATGAGCGTTAAGAAAAAGCATTATACTTTACACTTTGCGAAACGCTGCGTAAAACTTTGCGCACCTCTGCGGTTAAATGGGCTTAAACGTATGCATATCATACTCAAATGGTAAATTAGTCTGAACTAGGTAGGAAATATGGAGGAGGTCAGACAAAAGAAAATGGAATATTTAACTTTACAGAAAAAATGCACATAACCAATTGCAGCTCTTCCCTCTGAAAGGGCAAACTCACCATTCACCACTCACCCATATGAGCGATATCGCCTGGATAGCATTGATCATTGTTGTATATGTAGTAATCATCAAACCCATGATGCAGGGTATTGCGCAGGGGGGTGGTAAAAATAATACGGGTGGAAAAAGTGCGGGGCCGCCGAAACAAAAACCTCCGGGCGGAGATGATTATGTAGATTATGAGGAGATCAAGTAAGTGATCGAAACGCCGGTTTAAAATGATATGATGAGGCTGTCTGAAAAGGGCGGCCTTTTTTGTGGGTGAGTGGGTGAGTGGGTCAGTGGGTCAGTGGTGAGTCGTGAGTCGTGAATCGTGAGTGCCTTTGCATTTCTCCGCTCCCGATAGCTATCGGGATCCGCCCCTCCGCGTCTCCGCGTGAAAAAGGGTGAGTGGGTCAGTGGGTGAGTGGGTGAGTGGGTGGGTCAGTGGGTGAGTAGTGCGTGTGGGTTTGGTGATTGATATTGGTGGGAGGGAGAAAACTTTCTATGTTGTTGCTACGAAAATTTGATATTACGTGTGGGTTTGTTTTGAAAATTATTGTCCGCCTTATGGAGGGCGGACATACTAGCAGATGGAGCAGAGAGACATTCTGAACGCTCAGGATAAGCGCATTTTTTCGGAGTATGTGTACATTTCCCAGGACAACAGTAATCAACACATCAGCACATCAACACATCAGCACATCAAAAAAGGCTGTCCCGAATGAGACAGCCTTTTAAGTGATAAGTTTGTTATCGTTAAATACCGAGTGTAACACCCAATTTGAGGAGGGCAACGTCCCAACCAACTTCGGCGAAAGCGCCAAGAGATTCGGTGAACATATAACGTGCGCCTATACAACCAGCATAATACAGGTTTGAATAACTGTCTTTCTCATCAAGCGTACCTCCCCAGAATGGGTCAGTGTTGGTGTACTCATAAGACTGCATCCACAAACCGAGTGAAAGGCCTGCATACAGATCGAGGTTATCATTGTCGATGTAATAGTGATAAGTACCACGAGCACCAAACACGATGTTGGTCCATTTGTAGTTGTACTCATAACCTACATACGCATAGTTTGCAGAGGCAGAAGAAAACCCTGCAAATCCACCGATACCGATCAAACCAGGTCCTAATTCAATTGCAGTACCGTGGTCGAATGAAGCAAAAATGGTTGGAATAGAAGAGTATTCAGAACCTGCTACATATGCGTAACCATAATAACCGGAACCGAGACCAATACCGATACTCAGGTGATTAGTTCCTTCCCCAAAAGCCTGCGCTGAAGCGCGATTTGCGGTAAATACCATAACCATGGACAAAACCGCAACGAGTAGTGATTTTTTCATGTGCGTGAGTTTTGCGGCTAAAATAGGTATACTGCGGTATTTTACAAATGATATTTATACACAAATTGCAAAAAGACCGAGCTGTTGCCTGGTCTCACGCAAGCATCTAATTAATTGAATTTCAATTAGTTGCGATTATTTTCGCGAAATTTCGTCTACTTTATGCTTCAATTTCGAAACAGCGGTTTCGGCAGCATCAGCCAGTTTACGCAATGCCTCTACTGTTTTATCCTTAGCATCTCCTGTGGCGTCCTGAATGCTCTCCTTAATGGTATCCTCTAATGTATCCCCTGCGGCCATTTTATCGAGATGTGCGTGCAAGGCCTTGGGCGATTTACTCTTTAAATAGGTAAGCACCGTATTTACAGCCAGGGCAGCCTGATCTGCATTTATCCCGGCATCTTCCATTACCTTTTTCTTTAATTCAGTCATAACCTGCATATTTTATCTATTCGTACAAGTTCAGGGTGCCCGGATTAGTTCCGATGGCCACAAAATGTGGTAGAATCTCCACAATGTAAATGCTTTGGAAAATGTTAAATGCACAGAGTATGAGGCAGTTACGATAATGGCAGAACCTTTGCTTCCTTAATCGTAAATGCTATTTATATGAGACCGAGAAACTATTGGAATTTGCTTTTGCTTCCTATTATGGGTGTAATGGCAATCATGAGTAGTTGCAAGGACAATGCAACTGAAGGACAGGCGCATCTGAATATGTATTTAACTGATGCCCCGGCAGCTTACGACGCCGTGTATATTGATATTCAGGCCGTAGAGATCATTTCAGACAATGGCACTGAAACGTATGATCTGGTAACACCCGGCGTGTACAACCTCCTGGAGTTCAGTTCAGGTGTCGACACTTTGATCATTTCCGAAGATGTTTCACCACGCACGATCTCTCAGATCAGACTAATTCTTGGTACAAATAACAGCGTGGTGGTAGATGGTGTGGTGCATCCACTAGAAACTCCTTCAGCGCAAACATCCGGACTTAAACTCAACGTGCATTACACTTTTGAAGCCGGTCTGGTGTATGAGTTATGGCTCGACTTCGATGCAGAACAATCCATTGTTGAAAAAGGCAATGGTGATTATTCGCTCAAACCGGTAATTCGTGTATTCACTGAAGTTTCATCAGGAGCGATCACCGGGGTAATTCTCCCGGCAGAAGCAGCATACTATGTGCAGGCTGCTTCAGCAACTGATACTGCCGGTACATATATAGACGGCGACGGGTCGTTCCTGATCAGTGGATTGCCTGTAGGATCTTACGCTGTGACATTCTCCGCAGTGGCCGGATTCACCGACCTGACCGTTCCAGGTGTAACTGTCAATACCGGTGTGGTCACGAATATGGGTGTCGTAAATATTCCGTTGTAACTGAATGTATGTCATTTAGCATCCCGCTCATGCGCAAAGAATTTTGACATGAGCGGGATGCGCTTATTATACAAGTCCTATTCCGGAAGTCTGATAGTGACTTTCGAAAAACAAATAGATTACAATTTGCCCACCATTTGCACGGGAACCACCCATTCATCGAATTGCTCCGGAGTGAGGTAGCCTAATTCAACGGCTGTTTCTTTCAGTGTCTTATGTTCCTTGTGTGCTTTTTGAGCGATCTCTGCTGCCTTGTAATATCCGATCTTCGTATTGAGGGCGGTAACAAGCATGAGTGAATTATCTACGTGCTTTTTGATGTTCGCTTCTATCGGTTCGATACCCACTGCACATTTATCATTGAATGACACACAGGCATCGCCGATCAGGCGTGCACTATGCAGGAAGTTGTAGATCATTAATGGCTTGAACACATTCAATTCGAAGTGACCGGTTGCACCGCCAATATTGATCGCCACATCGTTGCCTAATACCTGTGCGGCTACCATACTCAATGCTTCACATTGCGTTGGATTTACTTTCCCGGGCATTATGGATGAACCGGG
>JAYRVB010000523.1:0-9757 GCA_041918775.1 Chitinophagales bacterium | reverse complement strand
CACCGTGACGTTGAATGATCTCATAAAACACGGTTGGGCGATCCTCAACGGGCTTGGTAAATAGCTGTAATAAATAGCCTTCATCATCTCTGTCGATGAGGATATTCAGTTTTTTCAATTCGTCAAAATCCTCATCGATATGGCCTACGCGATCAAGTACATCATCATAATACACTTCTGGCACATATAAGAATTCAACACCACGAGCGCGTAATTCTGTTACGGTTTCGATGATATTGTCGGTGGCGATGGCGATATGTTGTACTCCGGCTCCCTTGTAGAAGTCGATATATTCTTCGATCTGTGATTTCTTTTTCCCTTCAGCCGGTTCATTGATCGGAAATTTCACATAACCGTTACCATTGCTCACCACTTTACTCATCAGTGCCGAATATTCGGTGGAGATATCTTTATCGTCGAAGGTGATCAGCAATTTGAATCCCATCACATCCTCATAAAAACGCACCCACTCGTTCATTCTGCCTAATTCAACATTGCCTACACAATGATCGACATACTTTAATCCGATCGGTTTTACAGGAACCTGCGATTTTTTGGCCATATATCCCGGCAAAAAGGCGCCTGTATAGTTCTTGCGTTCAACGAATTTATGAATAGTATCACCATATGTTTGAATGGCGGAGATCACCACTTCACCATGTGCATCCTGCATACGCGTTGGTGCGATCACACCTTTACCTCCGCGCTTTACCGTTTCCTCGTAACTTTTGGTCGCATCATCTACCCACAAAGCAAGTACCTTTACCCCATCACCGTGCAAACGCACATGCTGCGAAATCTCACTATCAGGATCAAACGAGGTAGTCAGCACCAACCGGATCTTACCCTGCTGCAATACATAACTCGCGCGATCCTTCACCCCCGTCTCCAATCCCGCATACGCCACTAATTCATACCCCCATGCCGATTGATAATAATAGGCCGACTGCTTGGCATTACCCACATAAAACTCAATATGATCTGTCCCATTCAGTGGCAAAAAATCTGTAACAAGATCTTTTTCACTTGCTAATGTTATAGGTTCCATTTTAAAGGTTTGTCATTTACTGTATTAATTCACTGATTTTTTTCAGATTTCTCATATCACACATTCTGATACTTGTGTGCAAGTATGGAAGTGTGAAAGTGTGCAATTCATGGTTGATACTAATTGTTGAGCGAGTTCTTGGAGGTAATTATTATTCTGCTGATTATTTTGATCATTGGCTCCAACTCGTCTAACAGGTCTCGACAATCAGGGTAATGTTCTGATTGAATACAAAGCTTAAGCCAATATTCTGTTTCGCTGGCCTCCTTAGATGCAATTTTCATTTTGTGAATAAAATCGATTTTGCTTTCAGCATTCTGGGCTTCAGCAACATTGGCACCGATAGAAGTGCCACACTTAAATAGCTGGTAGCTCATGTTGAATCGCCTGTTGTTCTCTAAAACCAGGCAATAATCGATAATGCGCAATGAAAACTGAAATGATCGTCTAACAATGCCATTTTCAGGGTGGTTTTGATTTTTCATGTTACTTTGATTTAAAGGTTAAAAAATCACTTTCCTCCCCCCGATTCACTTCCATCTACTCTTTAAACCAACTGTAACCATAAAAAAAATACCACTCCCAACCAATCAAAGAACAAATAAACACCTGCAAATTCTGCACAACCCCAAATATTCTAACTCAATTCCACCTTTCTACACAAATTCAATCACTATTAATTCATTTACATTAATACTCACCACAACCACATAACCCCAACCTCCAACTATCCCAAACTTCCACCCCTACACACTCCCTCACCTACATACTCCCTCACCTACATACTTCCACACCTCCACACTTGCACACTCCCACACTTGCACACTCCCACACTTGCACACTCCCTCACCTGCACACTCCCTCACCTGCATACTTCCCCACCTCCTCACTTCCACACCTCCACACTTGCACACTTGCACACTTCCACACTTCCACACTTGCACACTCCCACATTACGTGAGCCAGGATAAATAGTAGTCTTTATCCTCAATCTCCAACGCTTCTTCTGTTAGCTGCAATGGCTTAAACGGATCTATCATAACAGCCAATTCTTTGGTTTCTGTTTTGCCGATACTGCCTTCGTATGTGCCGGGGTGTGGACCATGGGGTATACCGCCCGGATGCAAGGTGATCTGACCACGCTCTACACTTTTTCGACTCATGAAATCACCATCCACATAATACAATATTTCATCGCTGTCGATATTACTGTGGTTGTATGGTGCAGGGATGGCCAATGGATGATAGTCGTACATCCGCGGCACAAAACTGCACACCACGAAATTATGTGCTTCAAATGTTTGATGCACCGGAGGTGGTTGGTGCACCCTGCCGGTAATCGGTTCGAAATTGTGAATGGAAAAAGCCCATGGATATACATACCCATCCCAACCGATCAGATCAAATGGATGATTGGCATAATGATATGGATAGATGATCCCCTGTTTCTTGATCTTGAAAAAATAATCCCCCTGCTCGTCGTAGGTCTTTAAATGTTGTGGTGTTTTAATATCGCGTTCGCAGAAGGGCGCATGTTCCATCAACTGGCCTACCTTGTTCAAATAGCGTTTTGGAAATTCTATCGGTGAAAATGATTCAACGATGAGCAGCCTGTTGGTCTCAGTATCGAATGTAATTTGATACAACGTGCCTCTCGGTATAACGATATAGTCGCCATATTCAAATTCGATCTCTCCATAAGCAGATAAGAGTTTCCCCGAACCTTCATGCACGAAGATCATCTCATCCGCATCTACATTCTTGTAAAAATAGTCCTGCATGCTCTTGCGCGGCGCAGCTAATGAAATATGCAGATCGCTATTTACCAGCACAGCCTTCCTGCTTTCCAGAAAATCGTCGGCAGGCGCTATCTTGAATCCTTTTAAGGAGCGGTGTTTGAGCTGACGCGACAAAACCACCTTTGGTTCTACACTATATGCTTCACCTACCTGTTTGATCTTGGTTGGCGGGTATAAATGGTAGAGCAGCGAATAGGTATTGCTGAATCCCTCTGTTGAAAAAAGTTCTTCGTGATAGAGTGAGCCGTCGGGCTTCCGAAACTGGGTATGCCTCTTTTGCGGCACCTGCCCTCTTATATTGTAAAATGGCATAGTTATCCTGTTGAGTATGCTCTACAAAGGTAACAAAAACCCACCCTGTTCGAGATGACTTTTGTCAATATCGGGCGGATAATTCCGAAAAAGCGGTGTTAAAGCCTGCGGCGCTCAATTTCTTTGTGGATGAGCGACAATTCGCGGCTCATTTGACCGCTTACAGAGCGGTTTTCGTGCGCCCGGCGGATCAAATATGGGATCACGTCTTTCACAGGCCCGTAGGGTAAATACTTCGCTACATTGAAACGGCCCTTTGCCAGATTGTAGGTGATCTGGTCGCTCATACCATATAGTTGTGAGAACCAGATATGTGGATGATTGGCTGGTATGCCTTTGTCCTGCATAGTGCTGGCCAGCAACAGGCTGCTTTGCTCATTGTGGGTGGCAGCACAGAGCGCGATCTTGTCGATATGCTCCAGACAAAACAAAATGGCGGCATCGTAATCGCGGTCAGTAGCAGCCTTATCAGGTTGTATCGGGTCTGTATACCCCATATCTGCCGCACGCTTGCGCTCTTTTTCCATGTAAGCCCCGCGAACCGGTTTCAGCCCAAGAATATACCCATGGGTTTTCGCGTCCTCCAGCGACCTTTTGCAAAAGGCTAATCTGTCGTGGCGATACATCTGCGGTGTACTATATACTACCGCTTTTGATGTATTATAGGTGCGCATCAGTTCGAAAGTAAGTTCATCGATCGCATCCTGTATCCAGCTTTCTTCTGCATCCACAAATAAACCAACCCCATGCGCTGCAGCGGCGCCGGCAATAGCGAACATACGCGCGTAAAGTGCTTCTTTTTCCTGCGTTTCAGAAGCAGTCAATGCGGAATTGTTATTCAGTTTCTCTAACAGCGCAAAAGAAGTAAGTCCGGTTACTTTGCAACTGATGAAGGGGATGTTTTTTTTACCGGCTGCAAATTCTAAGATATGGATCAATTCATTCTTGGTGCGCTCAAATTCTGCTTCCGATTCTTTGCCCTCCACACCGTAGTCAATGATCGCGCTGATGCCGAATTTTTCCAGATCCGCAAGCACTTTTTTGGTTTCCTCCAGGGTTTCTCCTCCACAAAATTGCTCATATACGGTTTTCTTAATCAACCATTTCACCGGTAAATGCATCTTGATGGATAAGGAAGCCATAGTGGTGAGTATTTGTGTCAGGGTCGGATTATTCATCATCCTGAACAACTGATACTCCCATTTTAAAGCCTTATTGGAGCGGCCTGAAAACGCTGTGGCCGTATCATTAAAATCAACACGAGGTGCGGGTTCCAAAGTCAACAAATTTGTGCAAATATACGTTCAACTCTAAATTTGGCGCATGACAAATATCTCCGGTGGTGTTTATTGGGTAGTCCGACGACTACTGATCCTCGTGCTGACAGGTTTAATGTTACCGATTGCCGGTATAGCGCAGGCCTATACCTCTTACCTGACAGGGGATGCAACGGATGTGACCACTGTTCCGCTATCCGGAGTGGTCCTGATGGGGGGAGCCTCCGAAAACGATAATGCCATGCGCTGGTTCCTCGAACGTGCCGATGGGGGAGATGTGATCGTGCTCCGCACCAGTGGCGATGATGGGTATAATGATTATTTCTACTCAGACCTGGGTGTAACCTTGAACTCAGTTGAAACCATCGTATGCAATGATGCCACCTCGGGTTCAGATGCCTATGTGTTACAGCAGGTGCAAAATGCAGAGGCTTTGTGGTTTGCCGGTGGCGACCAATGGGACTATATATCTTTTTGGAGGGATACACCACTTGAGGGGGTGTTCAACGACCTGATCAACATCAAAAAGATCACCATCGGAGGAACAAGTGCCGGATGTGCGATTCAGGGGCAGGCGTATTTTTCAGCAGAGAACGGTACGGTAACCAGTAACATGGCACTGAACAACCCTTATCATAATTTAATGACCCTCGGATACAACGATTTTTTACAGCATGCCGGTCTCGATGCTACCATTACCGATACGCATTATGATAATCCTGATCGCAGGGGGCGACATGCCGCTTTTCTTGCGCGATTATACACGGACCATGGATTGCCATTTGTGGGAATAGGTGTGGAAGAATATACAGCTGTGTGTGTCGACGAGAATAATATCGCTCATGTATACGGCAGTTATCCCGACTATGATGATTTTGCGTTTTTTTTACAACCCAATTGTTTTCTGCCGAATGGTCCTGAAACCTGTGTAGATGGTGATGCAATTACCTGGGACAGATCTGATGCTGCCCTTAAAGTATTGCGCATCCCTGGTACAGAGGAAGGCACGGCTACCTTCGATCTGAACGATTGGAAAACAGCAACCGGCGACGATTTGATGTGGCAAAACTGGTGGGTGGAAGATGGAGATCTGTTGGTTACCGAAGAAGCTGGACCTTTGGATTGTGATACCGTACTCACAGTACAAAGCATAGTTGATTTTCCGGGATCGGTCTATCCAAATCCTAGCAGTTCGGTATTGCAAATTGATACTGACATCTCTGGTGATATCACTTACCGCATTTATGCAGTTTCAGGGGATATTTTATTGCAAGGTGAGCTGTCAGGACGTTCGCACATTGATGTGGCATCATTAGCGCCCGGCCTGTATACTTTGCAGATGCTGATTCAGGATCAATGGGTAAGCACAAACTTTATCAGGCAGTAATATTCATCGCACCAGTTGCAGCGCACCGAATTTTTCTACTTGCTCCTCAGTGATATTGGTAGTATATAGGATATGATACACATACATGCCGGTTTCGGCGGCATTTCCATGTATGGTGCCATCCCATCCGAGTGGATCATGCTCACCGGAATATACACGATTTCCCCACCTGTCATAAACCTCTAAAAGGTCTATGGTTACATTTTCCATATACATTCGATACAGATCATTAATACCATCGCCATTTGGTGAAAATGCATTCGGAAAATAAAACAACTCCGGGCAATCATATATCCATGAAATGTTGATGCGAAAAGTGTCTACAGCACAGCCATTATCAATTTCTGCAGTATAAGTACCGGCCTGTGTAAATGTCCTGCTCATACCGACAGGTCCATCCTGCCAATGCACGATAGGGGTCGCATTGATCGGTAACAGCAGGTGTTCTGCAAGCTCAACCATAACAGATGCTCCTTTGCAAATAATGGTATCCATTTCGATAGTGTTTACGGGCATATCCTGCAAGGTGATATCGTCGATATACAAATATGCTTTAAAGGCACCATCCATATCATGTAAACAAGGGGATGAATAATCAGGGTCATTATTGCCGATGGTCAGGAAATGTTCATCACCGGTAGCGCGAAAGCAAAAATGCAACAGGATCCAATCATTTGTATTTGCAAATGCGGTATCTGAGTTCAGACACAATTGCTGACGAATAATTGAGTACTGTGTTAAATAACCATTTGTTGTGGTATCTAATAAGGGTTCTGATGACAAATACACACACAGGTTGCTTGGGATGCAGGAACTTTGCTCCGACAAGCTCACATACAGGTCCAATGCATAAGCATGATCAGGCAACAGGGTACTGGTAAGGGCGGTTTCAATAAATTCCCGATAAATAGGGCCGTCTGTTTCCGATACATAAATACCGGCGTAGCCCTGCCCCGAATGTGCTGATTGTTCACCAAAATAATTCTCCGGCACGCCAACGATGTCTGAATCGTCGCAGGCATTCAGGTAATCGGCAGTCGCTTTGTTGGCATCAAACCAACCAACGGCCTGTTCGATCTGTGAGAGGTAATCCGGGCACGCAACCATGGATTCAAAATCGCCGTTCTCTATATGCATCTGGCCATGCACGCCGGAAAGCTTACAGGCCAAAACGCATCCGATCAGCCAGACGCGCGGATTTGAACGATTGCACATAGGTGTGGATCAGCGTGAAATATGGTCGGAAATAAAGATAGAGATGTTTGAGCGGATGATTGTATGGGAATTGTAAAAATGCCTAAACTCCCTGTCAAATTGTATATCTTTACCCGGTGCAAAGTTTTGTTGTTTCAGCAAGAAAATACAGGCCGTCATCGTGGCAGGATGTGATCGGGCAGGATCAGGTGGTTACTACATTAAAGAATGCCATCCGCAATGATCATTTAGCGCAATCCTTTCTGTTTTGTGGGCCTCGCGGTGTGGGTAAAACCACCTGTGCCCGTATTCTGGCCAAAACCATCAATTGCGAAAACATCACCCCGGTAGGTGAGGCTTGTAATGCATGCAGTAGTTGTGTATCATTTAATGAGAATGCCTCCTTTAACATCCATGAGATCGATGCCGCTTCCAATAACTCTGTAGAAGATATTCGCAGCCTGGTAGAACAGGTGCGATATGCACCGGCATCGGGTAAATTCAAGATATACATCATCGACGAGGTGCATATGCTCAGTGCTTCCGCATTCAATGCTTTTTTGAAGACCCTGGAAGAACCACCGGCTTATGTAAAATTTATTCTCGCTACTACCGAAAAACATAAGATCATACCAACCATCCTCAGTCGTTGCCAGATATTTGATTTCAATCGCATTCGCATCCGCGATATGGTGAAGCAACTCGAGATCATTTGCGCTAACGAAGGGATAGCCGCGAATGAGGAAGCGATGCACCTCATCGCGCAACGTGCGGATGGTGCCATGCGCGATGCCCTCAGTATTTTCGACCGAATCACTTCCTTCAGCGGCAAAACCATAGAGCCAAAGGATGTGATCGAAAACCTCAATATCCTCGATTACGAGTATTTTTTCCGGATCACCGATGCGGCTGTTGCTGAAGATGCCACTTCTGCTTTAGTGCTCTTTGATGAGATCATCAATAAAGGATTCGATGGCGATGTGTTTATCAATGGCATGTCAGAACATTTTCGCAACCTCCTGATGTGTAAGGAAGAACAAACAATTGCCTTACTCGATACCAGTGAAGCGGCCATCGGTCGGTACAAAAATCAATCAGCTATCATTCCTGCCGGCTTTTTGCTGAGCGGATTGAATATATTCAATACAGCAGATATTCAATATCGAGGTGCAAAGAACAAGCGCCTGCACGTGGAGCTCGCACTTATGAAATTATGCTATATCCACAGAGCAGTTTCCACCTACGGGACAGGTGACATGGAAAAAAAAACTCCTGACCTGAACGTTTCCCGTCCCCTTCCTGAAAAAAAAACGCCAGACCTGTCTGTTAAATCGGCAGACATCATACAGAAAGAGCCCCCTGTTTTAGAGACACCTATCCAAAAAACAGTTAAGCCACTGGCCACCGTAAAGGTGCAGAATACCACTACAGAGATCCCTGCACCTGAGGACGTGGAAACTGTGATGATCCCTAAAAAAATGGATCTCCGTAAACAGGTGCGTCTTGATGAAGAAAAGAATAAAGTGGCGGCGGATGAACTAAAAAAACCGGGTGAACTCGTACCCATTTCACCGGAAAATTTTTTTGTAGCCTGGAAACAATACGCGGCACTCATCCGCCCCGATAAACAAACCGAGGCGATCATTATGGATCATGCCGCTGTGACCATCGACGATCAGAATATCGTTACGGTAAAGCTCGACAACCCGATAGAGATCAACCTGATGAAAGGTATTCAATCTGACCTCAGCGACTTTATCCGGGATTCCCTACAAAATGATACCTTCGAGATCAACTTTCTCGTTGAAGTGAAACAAACAGAAAAAGTAAAAAGACCTTATACCCAACAGGAAAAATACCGCAAAATGGAGGAATTGAATCCCCTCATCAGAGAATTGCGCGAAAAGTTGGGGTTTGAATTGGATTATTAAGCTTATTGCTCAACAAAACATCATCGCTATGCAGAAATTTATCGCTTTTTGTCTGGTCTTGTCGACCCTGCACTTTGCCACCGCACAAACCACCACATCAGGCTCAAGTAGTTCTTCCGGTCAGCAACAGGGAAGTCAGTCACCTCCCTCCTCCTCATCCGGTGCTATGAATTCCAACGGTACTTCCGGTGCACCTGTGCGTGTTGATCCTAATACACCGAGTCCGATCACTATCTTTAATCAAACCAGTGGTACTGCGGGTATGACCAATGTCAAATCCGACAAGTATGCCTATGTGCAGGTACCTAACGATCCAACCAGAACCAGGGTATATACCCTGAAGAATGGCTTGAAGGTTTACCTCTCCCAAAATAAAGTAGAACCGCGTATTCAAACATACATTGCCGTGCGCACAGGTTCGAACAACGATCCGCGCGAAACCACAGGATTAGCGCATTATCTGGAGCACATGTTGTTTAAAGGAACAAATAATATCGGTACTACCAATTGGGAGCGTGAACAAATGGTGATCAACGGCATATCTCAACTCTATGAAAAGCTGAGAAAAGAAACAGATCCTGAAAAGAAAAAACAGATCTATGCCGAGATCGACCTCATGAGCCAGGAAGCAGCAAAATTTGCTATTCCTAATGAGTATGATAAAATGATCACCTCCCTCGGAGCAAAGGGAACTAATGCCTATACCAGTAAAGAACAAACGGTATACGTAAATGATATTCCCGCAAATGAACTGGAAAAATGGCTGGTGGTAGAAAGTGAACGCTTTCGCACCTGCGTGCTTCGACTTT
>JAYRVB010000522.1:0-3043 GCA_041918775.1 Chitinophagales bacterium | reverse complement strand
TACGGGGGATGTGCAAATGGAAATTGCGGATACACATCCGGAAATACCGCATCAGGTACACCATATTCACCATTTTCATCCGGAGATGGAGCGAGATTATACTTTGCGATCAATTCTTCTGTGATCTCCATCCATCGGATGACCGTATTATTTCCCCAATAGGTGACTGCATTAGCCTGTGCATCACTCAAGTTGTCCGCTAATGTCTTTATCTCTGCTAATTCATTCAGGTAGGCAACAGAGGTAATGTCTTCAGGGGCGTCGATCGTAACCAGATCGGCACCCTCTACATAAATCGGCTCCCATTGTCCACCAAGTGAGTCGACAGAACTATAGGTATACGGTGTTATATCCAAATATTCGGGCACATCAGGCGAACAGGCACACATCGTGCATGTCATAACGGGAATTGCGAGCCATTTGACAGGATGGTTCATCATACAGGAAGGGTCAGTTCTTGAATTTAATAGATCACTACAGTGCTCAATGCAACCGGATGGTTATCCGTAACGATAATCTGATAGATTCCTGCCGGTTGATCCACAGAAATAAAATGCACAGTGCCTATACCGATAGATCCCTGCGCAACGGGAATGCCCGCAGCATTGATCATCGTGTAGTTGGCATGCGCAGATGCGTTGGGATATTGCAATGCTACAGTGCTGTTACATGGAGCAGGATTCGGTGATAATTGAAAAGTAGGCAAAGCGGCAGCCTCTTCAATGGCCGTTTCAGCGATAGAGGTCGCGTTTAAGGTGAAACTATAAGTGTTATCCGGTTGATAATGATTGGTGCAGGTGATCTCCACATATCCACTGGAAGGTGTAAGGTCTGTGAAGAAGTCAACGCGCACGATCTCAGTTTGTCCTGGTGTCAGAAACACGGTTGTAGAATCGATATCCGGAGAATAACACAAGTCGGTGCACATCGCAGTAAACCAACCTGTGGGAATACTTTCCTCAGCACGAACAAAGTCAATTAGTACATCATCATCACTGCTATTGGTCAGTGTGATATGTGCGGCAATGGTATTATCCACTGTTCCGTAATAGATCTCTTCACCTTCATCTACTGCGGTAAAAGAACCCTCCGGTGTAAATACTCCGGTGCCTACCAGATTCAACATAGAATCAATGGAGGCATACATATTATCCGGTTCCTTGTTGAACCATTTTTGTGCATCAAAAATAACGCCATCCGGATCGATCAACCAGGCCGGATTCGGATTGGTGCCATAATTCGCCCAGAATGCATTGCACGGACCGTCAATTAAAACCGGCACGTCAATGGTCATGGCATCGAGCATATCGCTCACAATTTCTTTGCGTTCGCCATAGGTAGTTGGCTGACGATATAAGATACCTTCCGCATAATTATCGGCACCCACATTCTCATAGCCGAAATACGGGCTGAAGTCGATCACCGGATGCGCTTCAACCGTATATACCAGGAAAATATTGATCAGGTCGCCATACAGCGCCTGCATTTCATTTACAACATCCAGCTTGCCTCTGTATACATAGCATGTATAATTGCAACCAACCAGTAATACGGGTTTTCCATCATTGAGCACGCCCGATAATTGCACAGAATCGCCCTCCAATGTATATAGTTTAAAATCGTGCACCAGCTCGCCATTCAATGGACCTTCAAGTGCAGTAGAAACCTCCGGGTAAATAGGGATGGTGCATATCACATCATCATCTGATGGCAAAGTGTTCTGTCCGATAAATTCGGCTAAAGGCACTTGTGCATCTGCAAAACAAGCGCAAAATGCCATAGCGCCAGCAAGGGTAAGGGCTTTGAGTATCATTCCTGAAATGATTTAAGCCACAAATAAATAGCATTTTCCCACAGCAACAGGGACCCTTTACACTACTTTTAAGGTGTTTACATTTAATTTAGCCAAACGACGAAGCAGAATCATCGAAACGAGGAGAGCTTAATTTGTTAATTCGTCAATTCGTTAATTCGTAAATGAAATGCAAGTTAGCAAATTAGCAAGTTAGCAAATTAGCAAATGAGGGATGTATACAGTTGGATATTTGCACATGAAAGGCAGCGACATCCCGCCCAAGTGAGATCTACACATTTGCACATCTGCACATTTTCACCCGTGTTTTTTCCAGTATTTTTTTCCGTAGCTGCAGAAAATTTCTTCGCCGGCTTTTATTTTTCTTTTGGCGATTAAACAGGGCTGGTCGTCATCATCCAGACTGATGCTTGCATTGTTTTTGAATTCGCCATACGGGTATGCTGCTGCGTCGTTGGCGTATTTGGCAAAACATTCCACCGGCATGGAATCCATTACCTTTCCTTCGGGAAGAATGACAAAATAGCGGTCTTTTCCTTTTTCTGCGCGGCGGAATGCCTCTTCGTCGTCGATGATCTCCCCATCGAAATACGTGATCACTTCATCTTTGTAAATATCAATCGCAGTAAAAAGCCCTTTTCCTGCACGTTTTATTTGTGAGCGCTTAACAAATAAATAGTCTTTTTCCTTCCCGGGTGTTTGCATTTATTCTCATCCTTAATTGATGCAAAATTAATAAGGTTAACCTTGCTTAGGAAAAATGCAGAAACCGCAGAGTTTAATGTATTCCCTTTGCGTTACTTTGCGCTTTACTCTGCGCACTTTGCGGTTAATTGGGCTAATAAGTAATGCAGGAACCGCAGAATTACGCAAAGTTAAGCGCAGAGTTACGCAGAATTTTATGTATTCCCTTTGCGTTACTTTGCGCATAACTCTGCGCACTTTGCGGTTAATTGGGCTAATTATTAATGCAGGAACCGCAGAGTCCCGATTGCTATCAGGACGCAAAGTTCACTGCAAAACATTATCCCATCATCACATCAGCACATCATCCCATCAGCACATCATCCCATCAGCACATCATCCCATCATCCAATCATCCACTTTCCTGATTTATCTTTGCGCTCCAAACCAAAGCTGACTTGGCTTTGTTAACAGGCATAGATGAATACGTTTTCTTACATCGCAAACGCTGAACCGGCCTATATAGAAGCACTTTACCGGTCGTTT
>JAYRVB010000521.1:0-5299 GCA_041918775.1 Chitinophagales bacterium | reverse complement strand
ATAGCTATCGGGACACTACTCACCATTCACGTCTCACGCCCTCTACTCACCACTCACTACTCACCACTCACCACTCACTACTCACCACTCACCACTCACCACTCACCACTCACCACTCACCCCCACCACTCACCGAATCTTCCTACCTTTGCCTCATGCCACACATTTCTCAGCGCGGAGCGCAGATGCCTGCTTCGCCGATTCGTAAGTTGGTGCCTTTTGCGGAAAAGGCTAAGTTGAAAGGGATAAAGATCTATCACCTTAATATCGGACAGCCCGATATCGCTACCCCACCCCAAATGCTGGACGCTGTTAAGCGCAACGACCTGAAGGTGATCGAGTATAGTCACTCCGCCGGGTTTGAGTCGTACCGCCGCAAACTGGTGCAGTATTACGCGAGCAGAGGCATAGAGGTGAATCACCATCAGATCATGATCACCACAGGGGGAAGTGAGGCAATTCTATTTGGTATGATGAGTTGTCTGGATGCCGGCGATGAGGTGATCATCCCCGAACCATTATATGCCAATTACAACGGATTTTCTACCGCAGGAAATATTGTGATCAAACCCATCACCTCACATATCGAAAACGGATTTGCCCTGCCACCGGTTTCTGCATTTGAGGCATTGATCACGCCGAAAACAAAAGCGATATTGATTTGCAATCCGAATAACCCTACCGGATATTTATATAGCAAAGAAGAACTTACACAATTACGCGACCTGATCATCAAACACGATCTCTTTTTATTTGCAGATGAGGTGTATCGCGAATTTGTGTATGATGGAAAAGAACATTTTTCCGTAATGAATCTGGAAGGCCTCGATGAACATGTGGTGCTGATGGATTCTATTTCGAAACGCTACAGTGCATGTGGTGCCCGCATCGGTGCATTGATATCGCGCAACAATAAAGTAATGGAAACTGCCATGAAATTTGCACAGGCGCGTTTATCACCACCAACACTCGAACAAATTCTGGCGGAAGCATTTCTCGATGTACCTGAAAGTTATTTTGCTGAGGTTGGCAAAGAATATGTGGAGCGTCGCGACCTTTGTGTTGCGCGATTAAATGCGATGGACGGCGTGCTTTGTCCTACACCCGGCGGTGCATTTTACGCTATTGCACGACTGCCGATAGATGATGCGGATGTATTTTGTCAATGGTTACTCGAATCATTTCACCTGCATAACGAAACAGTGATGCTCGCGCCGGCCACCGGATTTTATTCTACACCGGGACTGGGAAAAAACGAAGTGCGCATTGCCTATGTGTTGAACAAGCAGGATATCAATAAAGCAATGGATTGTCTGGAGGCAGCGTTGAAGGTATATCCGGGTCGCGTTTCCATACAAGCCAATGCCGAGGCACAGGTGTAAGGGTGTCATAAAAAAATAACAACATGAAAAAATGGATCTTCATTGCCGTTTGCTGCTGCATCGGTATGCAAACGTATGCACAAAATACACCCGGAATTGTCGGAAAATGGTTAGGCACACTGGATGTCGGATCAAAACTGCGTGTCGTGTTTACGATAACTACTGCAGGGGATAGTCTGATCACTACCCTGGATATTCCTGATCAGGGCGTAGAGAATATTCCCACCGTATTTACTACCCTCCAGGATGCGCAGATCACTATCGATATGTCGAACCTTGCGGCTAAATTCATTGGCACTTTCGTTCCGGATAGTAATATGATCAGCGGTGTGTGGATACAGGGTGCACCGGTACCTCTTGTATTGCGAAAAACAGACAAGGTAGAACGCATCTCCAAACCACAGGAACCCGTTGGGCCCTTGCCATACACATCCACTGAAGTGACGTTTGGCACGTCCGATCTGATACTGAGTGGCACCCTTACCATTCCACCGGGCGAAGGTCCTTTTCCGGCGGTAGTGTTGGTGAGTGGCAGTGGTCCTCAGGACCGCGATGAATCACTGCTTGGCCATAAGCCGTTTTTGGTCCTCAGCGATCACCTCACGCGTCAGGGCATCATTGTGCTTCGATATGACGACCGCGGCACGGGTGCATCAGGGGGAGATTTTGCTTCGGCGACCACCTACGATTTTGCCGATGACGCCCTGAGTGCTGTGGCCTATCTCAAGCTCCGGAAAGACCTCCCCATCAGCAAGATCGGTATTGTCGGGCATAGCGAAGGCGGCATGGTAGCTCCGATTGCCGCCACAAAGAGCAAACAGGTCGACTTCATCGTATTAATGGCCGGGCTCGGCATCCCCGGCGACTCGCTCCTGCTGTTGCAAGGCGACCTCATTTCCAGAGCGTCGGGCATTCCGGAAGACATGTTTACTGCTTCACACTCGATGCGTAGCAGCCTGATCGCGATCTGTAAAGAAGAGGAAGTTAGAGGGGTTAGGGAGAAAAAGCTGCATGAATTTATCGTAGGGTATTTGTCACAAACTCCACCGGAATTGCTCAATGCCCTGGGTATACGCGAAAGTGATACATTGGCAATTACCGAGGCCTTTTCCAGCGACTGGATGCATACCTTTCTCGCCTACGACCCTAAACCGGTGCTTAAAAAGGTGCGCGTGCCGGTGCTTGCCGTAAATGGGACAAAAGACTTACAGGTTCCGGCTACCGAGAACCTTAAGGGGATAGAGCGGGCATTATCAGCGGGTAAATGCAAAAGCTATACAATACAAAGTTTTGAAAACCTCAACCACCTGTTCCAAACCACCGAAACCGGAAACCCCTCAGAATATGGCAGCCTTCCGGAAACCTTTAACGTGCAGGTAATGGAAACCATCGCCACATGGATACTGGAATTGTAATGCGTTGAAGGAGAAACACTTATCCGAATTCTCTATCTTTGCCTTCCGCGCTTTTGGCGCATAATCGACCAGGCCTTTGGAGATCGCTACCGTACAAATCGGCAATTTGATCATTGGTGAACCAATGACCAGCCTCACGGACATTATCATTGCCGTGACCAGCTTTACCCTGTTTTTCCGAATCCGCGATCGTTTGAATGAAAGTTATTTCTATCAATCATGGAGAATGTTTTTTCTCTTCATGGGCGTTTCCACCACCTTCGGAACAGTTGCACATGCTTTGAATGGTTCACGTGCAGTGGAACTGTATAATGTGTTGTTTCAATGCATGACCATCTGCAGCAGTGTGGCCGTATTTTATGCCCTGCAGGCTACTATCTCCTTTATGAGTTTAAGCGACACCCTGCGCAGGTATATGCACGCAGGGAATGTGGTACTATTATTCATCTTCATTGCCTACACGATCATGCTCAGCGACTTTGAGATCTTCAAGTTGCATGCAGGAGGTGCCTTGTTCATTATTTTCCTCACCCATTTGATCGCCATGGGCAAGAATCACTGGGGCAGCGGCTGGATCGTGAGTGGTATGTTGTTATCCTTTTTTACGGTGTTCATCCACTCCATACAATTCAGTTTTTCCCGCTGGTTCAACTACAAAGACATCAGCCATGTGATCATGGTCATGAGTCTGCTCTTCATTTATATGGGTATCAAATCCATGCATGAACATTTGCGCCTGAGTGTATTCCGCGCACGCATGGCCAACAGGTGATCGGTTTATCGCAAACCGAATTTATCCCAGTCTCTTTTGCATGTATTGTTCCACCACGGCATATAAAGCCTGCGGTTTGTATTTGCGCCAATTCAGATCATTAAAGGGCTGACCTAGCAGGAAATACCGGTCGATATGTGCGCGCGACATTTCCTCCTCCACGTGCTCCCTGAAATTGAGGCAGGCTACCCACCCATCTTCCACATCATCGAACCACTCTTCATAATAATCATCATCCCCACCATGAAAGTTGAGCACGTTCTCGCCGATCAATATGAATTTCTGTATACCTGAGCGAATGAATTCATCGATCACATCACGCTTGAGGAACATGATATCATTGTATAAACAATCGTTCCATTCGCCAATAAATTCAATGATGGCCACGCCCTGGTCATAATCGGCAAACAGGGTTTTCAGATATAGGGTGGTAGAGCCGAATTCATCCCATTGCGGATGTATGAAGAAATTGTAAACCGTATTGCTGAATTCAAATTCACTGTACTCACGACCATAGAAAGGGCTATAGTCATCTTCCTCCGAAACGTAATATTCACGCCAATTATAATATGGTTCTATTTCCTGCATGCCGGGTCAGGTGTTTATCTATGCACATGTTCATTCATCTACGCATGATCAAGGGGCGTTGTTACAAAGGTATAACGATTATATAGGCTTGTTTTATTTTCCATGCGCCTCAACAGCTTTTTTTACACTTCCATGTGTCATCAACAAATGTTGTGCCTGTTCATACGGAAGGGCTAATAATTCCATCAGCATTTTGGTTCCACGGTCCACCAGTTTATCGTTGGTCAATTGCATGTTCACCATTTTGTTGTCCTCTACCCTGCCCATTTTGATCATCACCGAGGTACTGATCATATTGAGCACCAGTTTTTGGGCGGTACCACTTTTCATCCGCGTAGAGCCCGTTACAAATTCGGGGCCTACGATCACTTCTATCGGATGGTCTGCGTGCTCGGCAACAGGCGAACCGGAGTTGCAGGTGATGCAGGCTGTAACGATACCATGTTGTCGACAACTGCGCAGGGCACCTACCACATATGGCGTTGTTCCGCTGGCCGCAATACCGATCACCACATCGCGATCATTGATCTCGTATGCCTGAAGATCCAGCCATCCCTGGGCCGTATCATCCTCAGCGCGCTCTACGGCTTTTCGTATCGCCGCGTCGCCGCCGGCAATGATGCCGATCACCAAACCATGCGGAACGCCGAAGGTGGGCGGGCATTCGCTGGCATCTACGATACCCAATCTGCCAGAGGTGCCTGCACCAATATAAAACAACCTGCCACCTGCCGGCATTTTATCTGCGATCACCTCAACTAATGCTGCAATTTTCGGGATTACCAATGCGATCGCTTCAGGCACGGATCTATCTTCCACATTGATGTGGGTGAGCAATTCGAGGGTGCTCATTTTTTCGAGATGGCGATAGCGCGAAGCCTGCTCAGTGATCTTTTCCATGTGGCCAATTTACATGTAAATTAAACGAATAACCAAACGAAACAGTTGCAGGTTATTGACAATCGGCGCAAATACTGTATCATTGTTGTGCTAACAGGCATATTATGTCAAAAGAAACGCATACCTACACAAACGGCGAGGTTACCATCATTTGGAAACCGTCACTATGTATTCATTCAGGGAATTGTGTACGCGGCTTGCCCTCGGTATTCAACAGCAGAGAAAAGCCCTGGATAAAACCT
>JAYRVB010000520.1:0-3312 GCA_041918775.1 Chitinophagales bacterium | reverse complement strand
ATGAGGTATTTGTAAAAATTCCACTTCGGTTTATTGGCGATGGCGCCATTGGCTTTTTTATCGGCAAAGAAATGATACAAAGGATGCGCATCTTGTCCACGCACTTTAGTTTTTTGCATCATCGGAAAAGTAACCCCGTAGTTGATCTGGCAATGTTCTGCAATGCCTGCGCTATCGAGTGGTTCCTGTGCAAACTGATCAGAAGGAAAGCCAATGATGACCAGTCCCTGGTCTTTGTATTTTTTATACAGATCTTCCAACAAGCCAAGCTGATAATCGTGGCCACATTTGCTGGCAGTATTCACTACTAACACCACTTTGTCGCGATACATATCGAACGACATAGGTTTGCCGTTCAGGAATACGCCCGAAAAATTGTAGATCGTATGATCTTGTTCATTCATGATACAGTTAACATACAATCGCAAAGAAAAGTTTAGCGCTTTTTTAGATATGCTTAGTGGATCCCTTTGTTGGTCAGATATCGCTCAGCATCGAGCGCAGCCATGCACCCGGAACCGGCGGCAGTGATCGCCTGGCGATAGTGTTTATCCTGCACATCGCCGGCGGCAAATACACCTTCGATATTGGTTTTGGGCGTGCCGTGTTGGGTAACGATATATTCCTGATCGTCGAGGGTGATCTGTCCTTTAAAGATGCCGGTATTTGGCTGGTGACCGATGGCCACAAAAAATCCGGTGATGGCAATTTCCTGTTCTTCGCCGGTTTTTACGTTGCGCACGCGTACCGCATTTACTGTCTGATCGCCAAGAATTTCCACTGTTTCATGGTTCCAATGCACCGTGATATTTTGTGCCTGTAATACCCTGTCCTGCATGATCTTACTCGCTCTGAAATGATCCTTACGCACGAGCATGTGTACATGTTTACAGAGTTTGGATAGATAGAGCGCCTCTTCGCAGGCGGTATCGCCACCACCCACCAAAGCAACATCCTGATTACGGAAGAAGAAGCCATCACAAACCGCGCATGCGCTGACGCCATTTCCATTTAGTCTTTTTTCGGAAGGAATACCCAGCCATTTCGCACTGGCACCGGTGGCAATGATGAGTGTATAAGCTTCAATTGCGCTGCCGTCATCAAAATGTATGGTTTTTACATCGCCGTTCAGTTCCACCCTGGTGGCAATACCGAAGCGTACTGAGGTACCAAAGCGTTCGGCCTGGAGTTTGAGGTCTTCCATGAGTTCAGGACCTAAAATGCCTTTAGGGTACCCCGGAAAATTCTCTACATCAGTAGTTTGCATCAACTGACCACCCGGTTCGATGCCGGTATATAAAACCGGTGACAGGTTGGCGCGTGAAGCATAAATAGCGGCGGTATATCCCGCAGGGCCGGAACCCAAAATGAGGCATTTTACTCTTTCCATAAGGTGGTTGTATTAAGCGTGGGCAAATTTACGCAAGTGCAGGTAGCAAATCATGGTAAATAACGTGGATAAAAGACCAAAGTTCCATGTTGTGGCCAGGGCAGCTGAAATTCAGGATTCGTAGCCAAAATGACGCAGGGTGCGGTCGTCATTTTTCCAGTTTTCCTTCACTTTCACAAAAAGTTCCAGGAAGATATTTTTGCCCGCAAATTGTTCGATGTCTTGTCGGGAAGCGATGCCAAGCTGTTTAATGGCTGAGCCACCTTTACCGATGATGATGCTTTTATGGGTATCTCTACCCACATAGATGACCGCACTGATGGCAATGATATCCCCTTTGTCTTTGTAGGCATCTACGATCACTTCGCAGTTATATGGGATCTCCTGTTGGTATTGCAGGAATATCTTTTCGCGAATGATCTCGGCAGCGATGGCTCGTTCCGTCTGATCGGTGATCTCATCAAGGTCGTAAAAAGCGGGGTGTTCCGGCAGTTGTTTGCGGATATCGCTATGTAAAGCATCCACACCGGTTTTGTTCAATGCGGATATGGTATAGGTCCTGCCCTTTGGGATCAGAGCAGACCACTTTTTTACGAGTTCAGCCTTTTGGGGATCTTGCAACAAATCGCATTTGTTGATCACAATCAGGCAGGGCGTATCTGTTTGCTGCAATATTTTGATCAACTGATGATCAGTTGGAATATTGTCGCGGTTATCCGTCATGAAGATCAGGATATCTGCGTCAGACAAGGCGATATTGACCTGCGCATTCATCCATTGGTGTAATTTATATTCGGGATCATCAATGATACCGGGGGTATCGGAAAAAACGATCTGGTGTGCCTCATCGCTAACGATACCCAGGATGCGGCGACGGGTTGTTTGTGCCTTGGGGGTGATGATCGACAGTTTTTCGCCTACGAGCGCATTCATGAGGGTTGATTTCCCCACATTTGGCCTGCCGATGATGTTTACGAAACCCGCTTGAAATGCCATGCGACAAAAATACAGCATTACTTGGGGTTTCCGCTCATTGATTAGGTAATCTCCGGGAATCTCCGTATCTTTGCACTCCGTTCTGAAAACATTTATACAAACACCGCGGGGTGGAGCAGTTGGTAGCTCGTCGGGCTCATAACCCGAAGGCCACAGGTTCGAGTCCTGTCCCCGCTACAAGTAACCCGGAATATCCGGGTTTTTTTGCTTTAGAGCGAATTGGATCAAAGAATATGGGATTTACCGTTGCAATCATCGGCAGGCCTAACGTAGGCAAATCAACGTTGTTCAACAGGTTGACCGGAGAGCGTCATGCCATCGTGGATGATCTCAGTGGTGTAACGCGTGATCGGCATTATGGTATTGTTGATTGGAATGGTAAGACATTTGATCTGATCGATACAGGTGGATTTGTGGCAAGGAGCAGTGATGTGTTTGAGCGTGAAATTCGCAGACAGGTAGAGATTGCGATTGAGGAGGCGAGTTTGTTGCTTTTTATGATGGATGTTACTACCGGTATCACAGATTTCGATGACGATGTGATCAGGATGTTGCGCAAAACCAGCAAACCTGTTTTTGTGGTGGTCAACAAGGTAGATAATCATACCCGACAGCTCGAAGCCACAGCGTTTTATGCTGCCGGATTTGAAGATGTATTTTTCTTATCCTCCATTTCCGGTAGTGGTACCGGTGAACTGTTGGATGCGATAGCGGCACGCATGCCTCAGGAGGATGCGAGCGATCTGATGGCCACCGAACATTTGCCTCGCTTTGCCATTGTTGGACAACCAAACGTAGGTAAGTCTACCTTACTGAACGCACTTACCGGTCAGGAACGCACGCTGGTTACCGATATTGCAGGAACTACGCGCGATGCGATTCATACGCGATATCGCCTTTGTGATAAAGATTTTGTGTTGGTGGAT
>JAYRVB010000519.1:0-7416 GCA_041918775.1 Chitinophagales bacterium | reverse complement strand
TAATAGTGAATACCGTAATCGGTGCAAAAGGTGGTATAAGCGGTGCGATGAGTGCACTGGAATTTTTGACAATATCCGCTTCTAGCGGAGGCGGCATTGCAGCAATAGCTGCAGCCGGACTTGCCGGAGGGTTTTTTGCACTTATTGATGATGGTGAACAACCACCTGAGTATCAGGTGAAAATGTTGGGCGTTGCCACAGGAACTGTAAGTGGAAAAACAATTTTCGTACAGGAAGCTACTACCTTCAATCTGAATTTGAGCGACACCTTTATCGCCAGAATAGATGCAGACGGTAATTATATGCCGGTAGGCTTTCCGCAAAATTATCAGCGATGTGAACAAGTGCGTTTCGGACTTTTTGGCTTCCGTCCACATGGCACGGATGCAGCCTATATTACACCGGATCCTCGACCGGACTCCATTATTATAGATTGGTTTCCAGATCAATCGGGAGACTTTAATATCCCATATATCATAGTAAATCCCGTCGGGTATTTTCAAACTGCACCCTGGGCGCAAATAGATATTGTTTCACAAAAAGCGCAATTGGAATTATTGGATCAATCAGGAAGTATTCCATATGCACAACAAATAGTTTTGCCATTAACTTTGGAGGAGGACACTTCCACCGGCATTTTAAGCAGGGATACTGTGGTAAAAATTATTGCGGCCATGAATAATCAGAATAAGAAGTTACTCATTCGTTGGTTCGCTACTATTCAACCAAGAGACCCCAATGTGTCATCCTTTACGGTCCAGTATGCACTTGACGTAAGTAACCTGCCAACAATAAAAGATGAGCCCGGCACCGGCTCCGATGAATGGCCAGACTAAATACGAACGCTTATCGGGGAACCATACCGTCATGCCACAAAATCTAAAGTGCTGTCTCGGATCTAAAAAATTTGTGATCCGCAGTACCGCATCACTGCACAAATACGAATACACGAACACCATCCCCGCACCGCCGCACTACCGCACCACCGCACTACCGATAGCCATCGTTACACCACCGCAGTAGAGTGTGCAAGTGTGCAAATGTGCAAGTGTGGAAGTATGCAAGTGTGCAAATGAACCAAAGACCCCCTCCCCCAGTCCCCCTTCGAATCTTCAATCCTTCGAATCTTCGAATCTTCCCCCCCTCTCCTCACACAATAAACCTCCAATCCCATCGTTTACCCCTTTTGCCCTAACTTTGCAGTCCCATTGATGCGGCTCTTGATCATACGTGCCCTTGTTTTTTGCGGATGTACTTTTGCATCTGTGGGTATCCTGCGTGCGCAGGAAGTGGAGTTTGGCGCCTGGGGCGGACTCACGCATTCCTTTGGCGACATCAACTCGGCCACCAACAACCTTACCTTCCTGGAACCCGGTGCCGGCGTGTTTTTCAGGTATAATACCAATCCGCGTATCGGTTACTATATCGGGGTCAGCGGGGGGCAAACCAGCGGTTACGACAGCCTCTCCAACAATGTATATCAACTTCGGCGCAACCTGAGTTACCGCACTACGGTGTATGACCTGACCACCCGTATCGACTTTAACTTTTTACCTCTGGAGCGCGAAAAGCCCAATTTTTGGTTCACGCCTTATGTATTTACGGGTCTGAGTGTGGTGTATTTCAATCCCCAGGCCTATTACAACGACGAATGGGTAGATCTGCAACCATTGGGCACCGAAGGGCAGCAGTTCCCTGAATTGACCGGAAACGATAAATATCAGCGCGTGCAGGTGGCTGTGCCCATGGGTGGCGGCTTCAAATTTGCCCTGAACAAGAACCTGACCGCCGGGCTGGAATTCAACTGGCACTGGATGTTTACCGATTATTTCGATGATGTAAGCACTACCTATGTAGACCCCTCCATCCTGGCCAGCGGAGCCGATGGCGCACTCACCGTGGCCCTGGCCGACCGCAGCACGGCTGTAGACCTACTGCCACTAGGCGAAGACAACAAACAGCGCGGCGATTTCGAGCATCGCGACAAATACCTCTATTCAGGTATATTCCTTTCTTACACGATTGTAGACCTAAGATGTCCGACACCGGGCAAGTGGGGCAACAAATTTTGATAACTTTGCACCCCATTATGTCTGCGGCCGGACTCGATCTGAACAACATTCCCAAGCATATTGCCATCATCATGGACGGCAATGGGCGTTGGGCTAAACTCAAGGGTAAGGCGCGTATCTATGGCCACCAGGCAGGCGTAGAAGCCGTGCGCAAAGTGGTGGAAACCTGCACAGAGCTTGGGGTGAAATACCTGACCCTCTATGCCTTCAGCACCGAAAACTGGAACCGCCCCGAGGAAGAGGTGAATGCCCTCATGGAATTACTCGTGCGCACCATACGCCGTGAAACCCCTGATCTGAACAAGAATAATGTGCGCATTGGTATGATAGGCGATGGCCATTCCCTGCCCGCAGCCTGCATCAATGAACTAGAGGAGTCCAAACGCATCACTGAGCAGAATACCGGCCTCAACCTCATATTGGCTCTGAGTTACAGCGGCAGATGGGAGCTTACCTATGCGATGAAAAGCATAGCTGCAAAGGTGGCCAGCGGTGCACTTGCGCCCGATGCCATCACAGAGGAGGTCATCAGTGAGCACCTCAACACTGCACATATACCCGACCCCGAATTACTTATAAGAACCTCCGGCGAATACCGCCTCAGTAACTTTTTGCTGTGGCAATCCGCCTATACAGAATACTACTTCACCGACACCCTTTGGCCGGATTTCGACAAAGAGGCATTGGTGGAGGCAATTTCCGATTACCAAAACCGAGAGCGCCGATTCGGTCAAACTACTGAACAAATTCATCTAAAATGAAGAGAACGCTGTACAGCCTGCTGTTGTGTGGAATGCTGATGCTGGTGTCAGGCATGTCCTTTGCCCAAACATTCGGCCTCGATACCAATGCTATTGATTACGGTAATCCAAAGCAGTACACGCTTGCCGGAACAGAGATCCGCGGCGTAACCTCACCCAATCTCGATCTGAACAGCCTCATCGTGCGCACCGGACTTACTCCCGGACTCAAGCTTACCGTTCCCGGTGAAGACTTTGCCATTGCGATCAAAAGTCTCTGGAAAATGCGCCTCTTTTCGGATGTACAGATCAGGGTGGAAAAAATATTAGGTGATCAGATATGGCTGGTGATCCAGATCACGGAGTTGCCGAAGATCAGCATGTTCGCTTTTACCGGAACAACCAAATCGCAGGATGAAGATCTGCGCCCATTGCTCGATATCATCGGCAACGTTACACCATACGCGGATTATACAAAGGTGCATATCAATAATACGGTGAAAGATTATTTTGCCGAGAAAGGATATTTGAATGCACAGGTAGATGTATATGGTAAACCGGATACTGCGCGCATGAATAGCGTGGTGGTATATATCGATGTGATCAAAGGACCCAAGGTGCGCATTGACGAGATCATGATCACCGGTAACGAAGAAGTAAGTGATCGCCTGGTTTATAAACAAATGAAGGATACACGTGTGCGCACACAGATCAATCCATTCTACAATGATCCAAAGGATCCGATCACCAAAGAAGATTTTAAACCGGCAGGTATCGTTAATACCTTGTCGGCATTAAGCGTAAGCAATATCCTCGATTTCGTGACCGAACGTGTGCAGATTCGCATATTCAATCAATCGAAGTTCGATGAGGACAAAGCACGTGCCGATGCACAAAATGTGGTGACTTATTATAAATCACTTGGCTATCGCGATGCACAAATGCGTTTGGATTCTGTGTATGATGTAAGTGATCGCGGCATTGCGCTGGTGTATACCATCGATGAGGGCAATAAATATTATTTCCGCAATATCACCTGGAAAGGAAATACAAAATATTCCTCCGGAAAACTGGATTCCATTTTGGGGATCGACAAAGGAGATATTTATGACCAGGTATATCTGGAGCAACGTATTTCATTTGACCTGAATCGTCCGGATATCACTTCGTTATATATGGACGACGGCTATTTGTTCTTCCGTATCGTACCGGTAGAGATCTGGGCACAGGATGATAGCATCGACCTTGAGATCCGCATCACAGAAGGCCCTCAGGCGATCATCGACAAGATCATCATCAGTGGAAATACCAAAACCAGTGAGCACGTGATCAGAAGGGAATTGCGTACTTACCCCGGACAAAAATTCAACCGCTCGCAGGTGATCCGTTCGCAGCGTGAGATCATAGCGCTGGGATTATTCGACCAGGAACAGATCGGTATCAATCCAATTCCGCATCCCGAATCAGGAACAGTTGATATTGAATATACCGTAGTTGAAAAACCATCAGACCAGTTGGAATTGTCCGCCGGATATGGTGGTCAGGGATTTGGTGTATTAGCTACCGTGGGTATTGTATTGAACAACTGGAGCACCAAACAAATGTTCAAGAAGGAAGGCTGGCAACCGGTACCTATGGGAGATGGCCAGAAGCTTTCTTTCCGTGTAAATACCACCGGTAGATTATATCAGGCATTCAATATTGGTTTTGTGGAACCCTGGTTCTTAGGTAAGAAGCCAAACTCATTTAGTGTTTCCCTTACACGTACACAATTAGGGTACAATCTCCCACTCACTACCTACGATTCATTGGAAGGAAAATTTGTTGCGAATGGATTGTCGCTTGGATATGGTATCCGTTTAAAATGGCCCGACGACTTTTTTACTTTAGTAAGCACAGTAAGTTTCTATAATTACAATTTGCGCGATTATCCATATTTCATCGCTACTAATGGAAATTATAATAACTTCAGCATTAAAGAAACCATACAGCGTAACGACCTCAATGACCAGCAGTTCCCAAGTTCAGGAAGTTTCTTCCTCATGTCGCTGCAACTTACACCACCCTATAGTCTCTTTAACCAGAAAGATTATACGGTATTAGATACAGAGGAGAAATACAGATTCATCGAATATTATAAGATCAGGTTCAATGCCGACTGGTATACCCCACTTGTGGGCAAATTTGTATTGCGCACGGCGGTGAAATTTGGCTGGCTGGGATCTTATAACAGCACTGTCGGCATCCCGCCATTTGAACGCTTCCAGTTGGGCGGAGATGGATTGTCCGGCGGATTTAACAACACCTTCGTAGGAACCGATATCATTTCCATGCGTGGATATGATGTATTCCCGCAAACCAACAGCACCTCCGCGCGGAATGAGGCCATCTTCAACAAGTATACCCTGGAGGTGCGCTATCCGATCGTAAGGTCGCAAACGGCGAACATCTACGCGCTGGCTTTTGCCGAGGGTGGAAACCTGTATCCCGATATAAATTCTTACAATCCATTTAACATCAAACGCACGGCCGGCTTGGGTGTGCGGGCCTGGTTGCCCATGTTTGGGTTGCTGGGTGTAGATTATGGCATAAGGTTTGACGATCTGGTACCTGGAGACCTTCAGCAGGCCGATGGATTCTTCGATTACCTGACCCGTAATGGAAAGTTCACGGTGGTGCTTGGCTTCGAACCGGAATAATATAAAACGATACAACATGAAAAAAATGCTGCTCATCGCTGCCATTATCATGGGAGCAACCCTTTCAGCCCAGGCGCAACGATTTGCGTATGTAAACACGGATTACATCCTCGAGAACATACCTGATTATAAGAAAGCGCAGGAGACTATCGACAAGCTTACGCAGGAATGGCGTGCAGAGGTTGATAAAAAACAAAAAGAAGTTGATGATATGTATCGCAACTTCCAGAACGAACAGTATCTGCTCACTGAAGAACAGAAGAAAACCAAGATCGCTGAGATAGAGGCCAAAGAAAAGGCCATCAAAGATTTTCAGAAAGCCAAATTTGGCTATGAGGGCGAACTGTTTCAGAAGCGTCAGGAACTGATCAAGCCTATTCAGGATAAAGTGTTTGAGGCTATTGAAAAATATGCGCGTGAACGCGGATACGATTTTATTTTCGATAAATCGAGTTCAACCACCTTGTTATGGGCAAATCCTGAAAACGATAAGAGCGACGAGATCATCAAGAAGCTCGGCTATACACCAACAAAAACAAACTAAAATACATTTAAACTCTGCAAATGAAGACCAAACTGTTATTTCTTGCCGCTGTGATGAGCATAGCTGTCATGAAGGCTGATGCGCAAAAGATCGGATATCTGAACACCAACGACCTTTTGGCGCTTATGCCCGAAGTGAAAGCCGCGGATTCTATTCTCAACGTGTTTGCAAAAGATGCTCAGGCGATATACAACAATTACGTTACAGAGTATCAGATGAGCCTGAAAGATTATTCAGAAAACAAAGACACCTGGAGTGCTTTGAAAATTGAAGCTGCTGAGCAGGACCTGGGCGATCTGGAACAAAAGATCACCAATTTCGAATCGCAATCAAACTATCTGCTCGAACAAAAGAAACAGGAGCTGTATGGCCCGATCCTGGAAAACGTAAAGACCAAGATCAAAGAAGTAGGCGCTGAAGGTAAATTCACCACCATCCTTGATGGAAGTGCCATGCTGTATACCGGAACTGATGCGATAGATGTGATGCCGCTGATGAAGAAAAAACTCGGTATCGAGTAATAAACGCATAGTATCAACTGAAACGCCCTGTCGACGCCCGACAGGGCGTTTTTTTTTCTCGTGATTTTTGTAGCTTTGGTAAAAAGCAAGCCTATGATAACGCGACTGTGCACGCTGCTCATTGCCCTCTCCATGTTCCTGCATGTGCAGGCGCAATCTGATAAAGACATCGCATTCCAGAAAGCCCAGGCCGCTATTACACTTATGGATAGCGGACACTACGACCAAAGCATCGAAATGTTGCGCGAGTGTATCAAGCTTGATCCTGATAATTTCGACTATCCCTATGAAATTGGTTTTGCCTATTACCTCAAAGGCGAATACCTCACGGCCATCAGTACTCTGGAAAAATATAAGCTGCATAAAAATGTTACAGATCAATGCTTTCAATTGATCGGTAATGCCTATGACCTGCTCAATGATACCACAAACGCCTTCAAGGCCTATCTGGAAGGAATAGATAAATTTCCGAACTCTGGACGTTTGTTTTTGGAGTATGGAAATGTGTATTGGAGATTAGAAAAATATAATGACGCGCTGCCTTATTATGAGGCGGGCATTCAGGCTGATCCCTTTTTCCCTTCCAACTATTATCGCGCAGCGATATTGTATTGTTCATCCAACAATGTGCTGTGGGGGATGATGTATGGAGAGATATTCATGAATCTTGAGCGCAATTCTGATCGCACACGCGAAATGAGCGAGCGATTGTTTTATGCCTATCGGGATGCAATTGTTTTTGGTGATAGCAGCACTTCTGTTAATTTGTGCAATAACACGATCAGGTTGGATGAGAAAGGAATGAAAGAAATGAAAAAAGGTATCATGCCATTATGCTTA
>JAYRVB010000518.1:0-3285 GCA_041918775.1 Chitinophagales bacterium | reverse complement strand
CTTCGGGTAATGGAACAAAAGATCAACGCACATCCAAAATTATCGGATGCAGAAAAGGTGGACATGCAGCAATACATCACCCGCATCTACGGCAGCCTTACCACATTTAATGTGCTGTTCAAGCACAAAGCAGATTATTTTACCGGAGAGTCAGCAAAAGGGGAGTAATGCTGTAACGGAATTGGGTATTATTTCCCATTCAACTTCCAGTCATACGTATAAAATTCCTTCTTGTAGTCAGTAGGTATTTTATTCGTTCTGTAGGAATTGATGACAGCGATATCTGAGCCGGATGATTTGATGAAATCATCTTTATACCAGTCAAATATTTGTGAGATCGCCACAGTCTTGGTACTCGTATTCACACGAATGAAGTTCGGATCATTCATGGCAGCTTTAGTGGCTGCAGTAAGCTGATCCATTACTGTAGCAGGCATATAGGCCTCACTGCGTAACTGAGGGCAGCCATTTGCACCACATACCAATGCAAAATGCACACGAGGATCCGGACGTAGCTTTTTGTTCTCCAGATCATTCAGTGTCATATAAGTACCTGCGATCTGATGCTTTTTGGTGTCAAAGAATCCGCTTACATCCAAAGGGGAAGTGATCGGCATCTTTTCTACCACCGCATAAATGGTGATCAAATTGTAGGCATTGATATAAAAAGCGGTTTGAGTGGCTTTATCTGCCGCACTCAGGTCCATTTCACCTATTGTGGTATACAAATGTCTGATTTCTGCTGGAGCGGCCTTGAGCGCTTTATAATCAACCTTTCCGTTGCTTACGTATTTTTTAAGAAAAGCATCAGTTTCCGTGAAAAAGTCAGGCAATGTAGTGGTGCTGTCACTTACTACGCTGTATTCATTAGTATCCGGCAATACGGGAGCCGCACAGGCGGGTTCGGCACTCAATAGGTGCAGGCTGATAATTAATGTTGAGATCATGATTTCCTGTTATTTCATACGCAGGAGTTGGCCATAAGGTTTCCTACCTTTGTCTTTACTCAAAAATTATACCATGTCTGACCTTCAATCGGCGATCGCGCGTTCAGAAACCAGGACCGTAAAGGCCATTTTCCCGAATACGACGAACCATTACGACACCCTTTTTGGCGGAACTGCCCTGATGTGGATGGATGAACTGGCCTTTATCACGGCTACACGCTTCAGCCGGCAGAAAATGGTCACCGTGTCGAGTGATAGGGTAGACTTCAAAAAACCGGTTCCTGCCGGCACCATTGCGGAGCTCATTGGCAGGGTATCGCACGTGGGCACCTCCAGCGTTATCGTGAAAGTGGAGGTTTACCTCGAACAGATGTACGAAGAGGAGCGCGAAAAGGCCATGGAAGGCACCTTCACCATGGTGGCCATAGGCGACGACAAGAAACCCGTTAAAGTGCGCTATGCTTAAGCCGCTTCGAACTTGATGGCTGTGCCACTGGCCGATACCATCAACATACCCTGACGTATGGTCTCATAGTCGAGGTCTATGCCGATTATGGCGTCTGCGCCTATCATCCTGGCTTTTTCAGCCATTTCCCGGAGTGCTGTATCCTTTGCTTCACGCAATACCTCCTCATATGCCCCGGAACGACCACCCACCACGTCGCGAACACTCGCAAAGATGTCGCGAAACAAATTGGCGCCGATAATGGTCTCTCCGGTCACAATGCCCATATAGGCCGTAATGCGCTTGCCTTCAATGTTATTGGTTGTTGTCAGTATCATATTCCTTTTTGAACGTATGTTTTACAAGTATACAGATATTTCCCTGTTGATATCTTCCATAGACGTAATAAGCGGCAATTTATTGTCGTTTTACGGGTATTCGTATATTTGCACAAACAACAACTATGAAACGGTTCGCAGTTTATACCTTCCTCCTCCTCAGCATTGCGGCTACTTTTACCGCATGCGAAAAATGCACCGTTTGCACCTCCGCTACTCCGGCAGGAGATATGGTCACCGAATATTGCGGTAATGAGGTGGATGTGCGAGGGTATGAGGACTTCTTTGTCGACAGCGTTACTGCACTCGGATTCGCAGGATATTGCGAACGCGGCCCGGAAAATTAAAGGCCTGTTCCCTTTACATCTGATCCTTCATCCCTTCGGCTAATTCAATAAGAAAACGGAGATCGCGCTCATATCGGTCTACCGGATTGAGTTTATACACACTGGTGGTGATCTTCGGCCTGAAATATTGAAAATCAACCGGCAAAGCGATCGCGCACTGCATAGTGTCCTGGTGGAGGCTGCAGGTTACCTGTAATCCGGTTTCTGCGGAAAATGCGAGCATCTGTTTTGCCAATCGTTGTATGTTTGACTGCGCTGTATGGTCATGAATAAGCGCACTACATAACACACTGCGAAAGTTGGATACCTCTCCTCGAAACATATCTGCATGCGTATGGAGGTGTATTGGTTCACTTTGCAATGTGGGCACTTGTGCGCACAAGATCAATCCGTTAAACACACCTTCTGCATTACATAACCCCGACACTGGTTTCGTGGTGAAGTACACTTCCGAAATGCGTAGCATCATGCCCTGATGTTCACCATATAGTAAATGTTTGCCACCAAAGTAATCCGGATCCTGCAACAGCCATCCGGCTTCGCGAATTTCACTCGCACGCAGATGACTTCCATAATCTACTTCAAGCCCTTTCCAGTGATTGAGTGTGTTGTTGGTAACGGCATGCATATACAGCTTTTCAAACACGCTCACTGGTATCCCGAACCAATAGGTATATACCAAAACAAAAATGGCGATCACGGCAATAGCGATCGACATCCAGGTTACAGCTTCAATTACTAATCCGATGAATAATACACTTCCGATCACACTGTAATTCAAAACAATTTTTTTCCGCACGCGCTCTGCTTCATGTAACTCTTGCATGAAGGTGCTGGTATAAACTGGTGCGGGGGATTTGTGTGTTGTAGTTAGCGCTACCATGTGTTATCGTTTTTTGATGAGTACGGTAAGTCTGCTGGTACAGATCAGTTGGGCATGTGCATCAAAGATGTGTATCTGCCAAACATGAATGGTACCACCAATATGTAAAGGAGTGACTTTTCCGGTAACAAGCCCATTTCTGGCGGAACGCACATGATTAGCGTTGATCTCAATACCCAGTGTCATGTATTTGGTATGGTCAACCACCAATGCTGATGCTACACTGCCTAATGTTTCAGCCAAAGCAGCTGAAGCTCCGCCATGTAATAATCCATAAGGTTGATGTGTGCGATGGTCAACAGGCATGGTTGCGATGATATGATCT
>JAYRVB010000517.1:0-2641 GCA_041918775.1 Chitinophagales bacterium | reverse complement strand
CGACTTAAAAAAAACGTAAAAACTGTTTATTATGACCATCACAAGAAGCATGATCACGAATCGTCAGCGCATCGCGATCGGAGAAGAATTGATCTGGCAGCAATTAAAAGAAAAGCGCGTGTATGGATTGAGTTTTGTGCGTCAGTATCCATTTTATTTACAGCGACCTGACGGAGAGCGACTCGTTTATACCGCAGATTTTTATTGTCACGATGCCGGCGTGGTCATACGCATCATACATTGCGAAGCAGTATCCATGGAATCGCAGGAAATTTCTGACTGGGGCAGACAACAATTGGAAATGCGAGGCATGATGGTCATAGAATTATCCTGTGATGCGATCGCAGATGTGAAGCAGGTGATCGATGTTATTCGCGGTGAAATAAAATATCATGGAGCCGGAAGCACGAGGCGCTCGCCAGCTTTGATGACCGGTACCTATGCGCATTAAGTGCAAGTAGCTAAATAGCTATCTTTGCCACATGCTGCACATCTATTCCAATCCCGTGGAGATCACCCCAAATATTGTTGTTGGCAAGCGTAATCCATTGCTGATCGCAGGTCCCTGTGTGATCGAGAGCAGAGACCTCTGCATGCAGGTTGCGGAAACGATGATGGGCGTAGCCGAAAGAACCGGATTTCAGTATGTGTTCAAAGCCAGTTTCGACAAGGCCAACCGCACAGCCGGCGGGTCTTTTCGCGGAGATGGCATGGAAATTGGACTTCAGGTGTTGCAAGAGGTGAAAGAACGCCTTGGCGTAGCTGTGCTCACCGATATCCACCTCCCTGAACACGCAGCACCTGTAGCTCAGGTGGTAGATGTGCTGCAGATCCCTGCATTTTTATGTCGCCAAACCGACCTTTTACTGGCTGCAGGAGCCACCGGTAAGGCCGTGAATGTTAAAAAAGGGCAGTTCATGGCACCGGAAGACATGGCTTATGCCTTAGAAAAGGTGGCCTCCAGCGGCAATGCCCGGGTATTGCTTACAGAACGTGGTGCTTCTTTCGGCTATCATAATCTGGTGGTGGACATGCGTTCCCTCCCGATCATGCGTCAATACGCCCCGGTCATTTTTGATGTGACCCATAGCGTGCAAATGCCCGGTGGTGCGGGAGGTAAAAGTGGCGGTAAACGCGAGTTTGCGCCCTACCTGGCCAAAGCAGCCGCAGCTGTCGGTGTGGATGGCTTCTTCATAGAAACCCATCCCGATCCGGACAAAGCCCTAAGCGACGGCCCGAACATGATCCCCCTCACCGAAATGGAATCCCTCCTCAAAACCCTGAAGGCCATCATACAGGTATCCTAAATCACCCCCATTCACCACCTATCACCCAAATTTCCCCCCTTTCCTCCTTCCTCCTTCCTCATTTCTCCCTTTTCCCAAAATGAGTAAATTTGTTACTCATTAGTGGCTTTGTGTTAGAATCACTCATAACGTCGAGAACCCGTATCAAGCTTTTGTTGAAATTTTTCAGCAATACGCGGTCGACTGCCCACTTACGCGGCCTCGCGAAGGAGATGCAGGAATCGACCAATGCCGTGCGTCTGGAACTAAACAAATTGTCGAAAGCCGGCTTTTTGGTTTCATACGGTGCGGGCAATAAAATACAATACAAAGCCAACGACAAGCATCCGCTATTTCCCGAATTGAACAGTCTGGTCAGGAAGTACCTCGGCATTGATAAGATCGTGGAGAACATAGTGCATCAGATCGGAGAGATCAGGTATGCATTGATCACCGGAGATTATGCTGAAGGAAAAGACACAGGTACTATAGACCTGATGATCGTAGGTGCAGTAGATCCGGAACGTTTGCAATATTGGGTGCAAAAAACTGAGGCATTGATCAAACGCAAAGTACTTACTACGATAGTAGACGAAGAAGTATTTGCGCAACATAAAGCAAAAGGCATACTTGAGTCGGCCATTGTATTATGGTCGAATGGAGTAGCCGAATAAATATTTTGTAAATCAAGCTGACTTAGCACGTATGTGACTGAGGAGGCGAAGCTGTAAACAGGAGTTATGTTTCAATTTGATTATCAGGCGCCAAAAGTGATCGCTGAGATCGGTTGCAATCACATGGGTGATTTCGAGATCGCCAAAGAGTTGATCCGTTTGGCACAGGCATGTGGTGCAGATTATGCGAAATTTCAAAAGCGCAATCCGAAAGAATTATTGGACGATCAGCAATATCATGCGCCGCATCCGGAGCCCTGGCAGAGTTATGGCAGCACGTATGGGCAGCACAGGGAGTTCCTTGAATTTTCGATCGAACAACACGCAGAATTAAAAGCGTATGCTGAATCCATCGGGATTGATTATAGTGCCTCTGTTTGGGATATGACCAGTGCGCAGGAAATGATCAGTCTGGCACCAAAATTTATCAAGGTGCCTTCTGCGTGTAATAACCACACCGAGCTATTGACCTTATTGCGTGATAGTTATACCGGTGAGGTACACATTTCGATCGGAATGACCACAGCAACAGAAACCGAAAAGATCGTTGCATTATTTGAAGCAGTGGATGCTGCAAAAAACCGATTGGTTCTATATAGTTGCACAAGCGGATATCCGATCAGGTTTTCGGAAGTGTGTTTATTGGAGATCAACAAATTGTATGCAACCTACGATAAACGG
>JAYRVB010000516.1:0-1502 GCA_041918775.1 Chitinophagales bacterium | reverse complement strand
GTAAGTCCTGTAATTGTTGTTACGTTGTTCACGGGTTTCTTTTTGAATTTATCTGCCGGCACAGCAGCATTAAAACCTTGCACCTGATATTTTTCTGCACCTGTTACAGCGTTCCAATGTAGTTTTGCAGAGGTGGGCGTAAGATTGTCGGCAAACAATCCTGTTGGAGGGGAAATAATATCACATGCAGGAGGCACACCAAGATCTTCGGGGGTGAATGTTTGAAAGACAATTTTATTATTTGCATGTGGATCCGCTGCTACCTGACCTTGATCCAATGATGTTCCGGGTTCATTGTCCTCCATCCACATCGCATATATCTCACCATTGACTACTCTGTCGTAAGGTGTTACAAACACATTTTCTTTGAATGACTCCGCACCATTTGTCAGGTTAACCGGCGTTGACCACGTAACACCATTATCTGATGAATACACACTAAATATATCTCTGAATGATTGCGCCTCAGGTACGGACGGATCACCAAAATAGTCGGTGTACTCAATCGGCATGGAATACAACAAATAAATATTCCCTGTGGTTTCATCATAAACAGAGCCGGCTAGTGAAGTAAATGTAATACCATCATACATACCCAGGTCAGAGCCTATACCTGCAAAGGGGTCATTCAATCCATCGAGATTATTCCAGTCGATTAATAAATCGATATGCACAATACTGCCCATGGTTGAATTCCAGTACCATACTCCTGACTCACGTGTGAAATAGCTCCATCCTTCTGCAGTACTACCATCAAGCAATCGGTAATAACCCGACCAAATATGCACTGTGCCATCGTTTGTGATCAGCATTTCATGCGCCTGATCAGTTGTTTCAATTGTATCGGCGATTCCATCAAGATTATAATCGCTGGTTTGGCCTAAATTTCCGGCATAGTTGTTTATTGGAAAATCCAATAAAATCGTTTGTGTCCATGTGCCCGGATTTCCTCTGTTAGGTGAATGCAGTAATTTCAAATCTGTCCAGGGACTTCCATATAATACATACACATCATTCCCAAACACTGCGATCTGATATGCATCTGCCGTTAATGAGGTAATTCCATCTGCAACGCTTAAAAAAGGCAATGTATAATTCGAAACAGCCCAAGATAATCCGCCATTATCGGATCGAGAAAATGAAATAGCGGTAGGTGTGCCGGAATTGGCATTCACCATAAAAATATCATTAGTTCCGGAAGGACAGTATGCAGCCGGCCATAGTCCGGTAACGAATCCTGAAGTAGGTAATTCCGCCCAGGTAGTACTACCGATAGCAGTATTACGATACAATCTGATCGTAGAGCCGTCATGTGCGATAACCACCTCGCGATCAACCACTGTAAGTAGCTCACAAAATCCAGTTCGAATTGCCTCCACCCTGTCTGTTGGAAAAGCGCCCCAGGTGGTGCCATTATAATGATTATAAAAAGTTCCGCGATCAGCCCAGGCACCGTCGAATACTTCGGAACCTATCCAAACGCAGGAAACTTTTCCATCAGT
>JAYRVB010000515.1:0-21045 GCA_041918775.1 Chitinophagales bacterium | reverse complement strand
TACAGCAGGTGTGCGCAAAAAGGCCTCTGTGAAAGAAGACCTTGAGTTTTATACGGTGATCCGCACGATCAAGGCTATTGATGAGTCGGATGTATGCATACTCATGATCGATGCCAATACCGGTATTGAAGGACAGGATCTGGCTATTTTGCATATGATCGAGAAGAAAAAGAAGGGAGTCATTATCCTGGTCAATAAGTGGGATATGGTAGAGAAGGAGACGAATACCATGATCCGGTTTGAGGAAGTGATCACTGAGCGGATCGCTCCTTTCAGGGACATTCCGATCATTTTTGTATCTGCCAAGGAGAAAACCCGTATTTATAAGGCCATGGAAACGGCCCTTCAGGTGTATGCCAGTAAGAACCTGCATGTGCCTACATCCAAGTTAAATGAGGTCATGCAGGAAGCGATCGAAAAGTATCATCCGCCGGCAGTGCGGGGTAACTACATACAGATCAAGTATGTAACCCAGATGCCTGCCCAGGTGCCTACGTTTGTATTCTTCACCAATTACCCGAATGATGTGCGGGAACCCTACCGCAATTACCTGGAGAACCAACTCCGGGAGCATTTCCCACTTTCGGGCGTGCCGATCAACATTTTTTTCAGGAAGAAGTAAACTGTTATCTGTTCAGCAAATTCCCTAATTTTGTAGTTCAAACTAAACCCGACCGTCATGAAGAAAATAACGTATTTCGCATTCGCATTGATCCTTACAGGTTTTGTAGCTTGTAAAGGAGGCAAAACAGAGGAAGCCGGAACTGAAGAAGGTGTTACCACCGAAGTAGAAACCGGAGCATCAGAATCTGTTGACAATACTGCAAAAGTTGATGAAGTACTCAATCAGGAATCAGAAGATGAACTTTTTGGTACTGATGTTGACGATGCTGCTGTTGAGAGTGCAACAACTAAGTAATACATGTCAAGAAAAAAAAAGAGGCCGTTCGATTGAACGGCCTCTTTTTTTGTGTCTATTTCTTCCTGAGCTCCTCAAAAGCTTTTAGTAAAGTTTCGTCTATGGCAGATATAGTATAATAATATCCATTATCTCCAAACGCCTGTCGGGCGAGGTATGCTTTCATGGCAATTTCAATGCGTGTGCGAGCGCTCATGATCTCAGCAGTAGTTACGCCTTTATCCGGATCGTGTTTTTCTACATATTGAATGAATCCGTTGAACATCGATTCACTGATCACTGTGGACTGATTAAAGCCGGCCATGTCTTTGGCCTGACCATATGCTTTTGGATTTGCAGAGAACAACGAATAACAATATTGTTGAATCAAAGATCTGTTCAATAAATAATTCATGGTTTTGGTATTCGGTGTTGTGTCTATGGGTACGTAGATGTCGGGATGAATGCCCCAATCAATACCTGACTCAGATTGCAGGCTATCGGGAAGTTCGCCGCCATTCATCACGATCTCCATATATTCATCAAAGTAAGCATCAACACCTTTGTCGTATGGTCGCTGAATACTTTTCCCATTTGGTGTATAATACCGCGCAACTGTAAGACGGATGGCAGAACTATCCGGTAATTCATATACCTGTTGTACCAGTCCTTTACCAAAACTTTTTCGACCAACGATGGTAGCGCGTTTATTATCCTGCAATGCGCCTGCAAGTATTTCGCTGGCTGATGCGCTATATTCGTTGATCAATACGATCACTTTTCCTTTTTCAAATAGTCCCTGTTTTCCAGCAAAATAATCATTGCGTCCCACTGCACGACCTTCAGTATACACGATGAGCGGAGCACCCGGAAGTAATTCATCTGCCAGTGAAACAGCGCCAGATAAATATCCACCAGGATTGCCGCGCAGGTCGATGATGAGGTCTTTCATGCCTGAAGTGACCAGCATAGCAAGTGCCTCCTTAAATTCGATAGGGGTTTGTTCTGAAAATTTATTGACGCGAATGTAACCGGTTGACTCATTAAACATAAATGAAGCATCAATGCTGGTAACCGGAATCACATCGCGGGTGATGGTAAAGGGCAGAAGATTTTTATCTCCGTGTCGTTTGATCTTGACCTGCACTTTAGTGCCTTTCTTTCCACGCAGCTTTTTGATCACACGGTCGCTGGTGATCTGAATCCCGGCAACAATACTATCGTCGATGGCAATGATCTTGTCACCTGCCTGAATGCCAAGTTTCGCAGAGGGCCCACCGCTCATGGCCGCTACCACCATGATGGTATCATCCACAATATTGAATTCAATACCAATACCATCGAAATTACCTTCCAGATCTTCATTGAAACCTACGAGGTCTTCTTTTGGGATATAGCTGGAATGCGGGTCGAGTTTTTTGAACAGCTCTTCAATCGTAGCAGGATCATTCAGATAGTCAGCCACAAATTCGTCCATGATGGAGTCTACATTGATAGAATCCACGTAGCGCTGACTGATAAAATTGAGTATTTCATTGATGCGATCATTGGATGCAGTACCGCTGCCATAGCCACGGGCTGCGCCGGTAAATGGACTGATCTTTACGCCGATCAGCATGCCTATAGCCAGTGCAGCTGCAAACCCAAGGGGTAATAAATATCGATTGTTGTTCACCTGTAACGTTGTTTACGCGCAAAGTTAACGCCTTGCGGCGGGTTAATCTCAAAGGATATGTTAACGACTACCCTATTTAGGGTATTATCCCGGCTGTGGAGAGAATTCTTCTCCCCGCTTTGCTAAAATGTGTAAGTTTGCACATCTTTAGAATTAGTCTAAATAGTAACCCAAAAATTGCATCGGTATGAATGAGTTTCTGATTGCTTTCAGAGAATGTTTAGAGGCCGCCCTCATCGTGGGTATCATTTATGTGGTTTTGGCCAAACAAGGTGCCAAAGGGCAGATCCGCATGGTATGGTTGAGCGTAGCTGCGGCCATAGGTGCTTCGGCGTTGTTAGGTGTGGGCTTATATGAGGCTTTGGAAAATGCCGGAGAGGCCACGAAAGAACTGCTGGAAGGTGTAATGATGTATATCACTGCCGGCTTGTTGTTTTACGTGATCTTCTGGATGAGTAAAACACTGGCCAGTCGTCAGGAGATCACCAAGCAGACCAATGAGGCTTTGGTTGAAGGTGGCAAATGGGGTGTCTTCTTTTTAGTGTTTTTCGCTATCGTTCGGGAGGGATTTGAAACTGCGTTATTCCTGGTTGCTAGTACGGGAATAGATAAATCATTCAGTTATGCCGGATTTTTTGGCGGGGTATTCCTTGCTGTGTTGATCGGGTATCTCATCGTTGTGCAGGGTAAGCGTATCGAGTTGCGTCCATTTTTTAAATGGACCTCTCTGTTACTCGTATTTTTTGCTGCGGGCATGATCGCTTATGGTACGCATGAAATTCATGAGTATATGGAATACCGTGAACACGAGGAACATGCAGAAGAGGCATCCGCCTCAGAAATGGAATCTGCTGAAGAAGAATGCCACGAATATCTCGAGCATGCAAGTGGTGCACATGCAGAAGTAGAACCACATGACGAAGGTGAGGAAGAAGAAGAGCACGAATATGTTTTCGATATTTTTAAGAACAAAGTGGGCGAACCACTCGGTGGTATGTATGTCTATCATGAAGAATGTCAGGTAAACGTACACATGTTAAATGCCAACGGAGCGATAGGATCCTTCCTGAAGGGATTGTTTGGATACAATACCAGTCCAACCTGGATGGAGCTCATCCTGTGGGCACTGAGTTTAGGGTTTGGATTATTTATCTGGCGCAGGGCATACGTGAAAAAAGCATAATTGACTGCATAAAAAAAGAGGCTGTCCGATCGGGCAGCCTCTTTTTTTATGTATTACTTTGTGCCTTAGATGTGCACTCCGTGGCCATGTGCTTTACATTCACGTAGATACCCACATACAATAGCACTGTATTAGCGTATATGGTGATTTTCGAAAGTGGTTGGCCATATGCACATAATCCACACTATAGTATGTATGGGTCAGCATTAGGAGCTTTTCATAATTGTATCTAAAAATTTACCTTTATTGTGCATACAAACTTAAACTGACTATTCGCGCCGCAATGCGAGATACCCTGGTCGAGCCTGATAAAATGGAGAATGAACTTAAACATTTATTAAAACAGTATACAGGAGTAAAGAAAATACTTCCCGATGATGATCTGGAGTTTGATTTGGGATTAACAGGAGATGATGCAATCGCATTTTTAGAAGTCTATTCCAGAAACTACAAAGTGGATCTTTCTCATTTTTCTTTTGAATCGTACTTTTATAATGAAGGTCAATTTTTGATCTTTCTTTTTAAAAAATGGGTGGGCAAGTATCCGAAAAGGCGACTGACACTTAAGGATTTATTACAAGGTGCACAGGTCGGGTATTTAGCATGATCAAATTACCTGAGTTGGATAGCAACTTAACGCTGGAAAACCAGTTTACTATCTTCTAAGCCTTATACTTCAAATCTGTAATTGTGGGAGTAAACCGATAAAAAAAAGCCATCGTAAATCACGATGGCTTTTTTATGCGATGTTAGCGTTTTATCGCTCTGTAATTGTAAATGCAAAATTCGGTCCTTTACCTAATCGATATGCCATCGTAACCCAGAGTTTAGCCAGGTTTTCCAGCATTGCTGCATTTTCCAAAGGGCCCGCATCTACAACACGAAATCCGAGGTCCTCAGCTAAACCACTCACTGTTTGTTTTGCTTCTGGATTATCCCCGCAGATAAATGTTTCGAGTGCTTTACCATGATATTCAGGCTGTAACAAATTACCTACACCGGTGGTATTAAATGCTTTCACCACATCCGGATTGCCTGTCCACGCAGCTATTGCTTCGGCTGCAGAATCGAATGGTTCGGTGGAGGCGGAAATGGGGTTAGTGGCATCCATGATGATCACTTTTTCCCAATCTACACGAATGTTTTTGATCACCTCATCTGTAACCACATAGGGGATAGCGATCAATACAGCCTCAGCACCTTCCATACTTTCCTGGAACGTTTTTACTTCAGCGCCAATGTTGCGTGCATTCCATGCTTTCTGACTTTCGGGATCACGCACGCCAAAGGTGATCTGATGTCCCTTTGCTTTCCATTTGGTGCCGGCGGCAAGACCGATGTTTCCGGCGCCTAAAATTGTAATACGCATGGTGTAATGATTATGCTTCTAAAGTGGCTTCCATAGTGATCTCAGTATTCAGCAATTTGCTGATCGGGCAATTTGCTTTTGCTTCCGCAGCAGCCGCTGCAAAAGATTCGGCAGTTGCACCGGGAACGATGGCCTTAACCACTAAGTGACTGTTCGTGATAGCGCCATTATCCAAAGTGATGGTGCATGTGGTTTCGATCTTGTCAGGTGTGAGGTTGGCAGCACCTAATACAAAACTCAGTTTCATGCTGAAGCAGCCTGCATGTGCAGCGGCCACTAATTCTTCGGGGTTGGTACCGATGCCATCTGCAAAGCGTGTTGACCAGCTATATTGGTTATTATTCAATACACCGGATTGTGACGACAATACACCGGCACCTTCTTTTCCTGAGCCGTTCCAAACGGCGGTTGCGTTCCTTTTCATTGTTCTGCTATTTTGACACAAAGGTAAGGCATTTCGCTTGTTCCATGCGCATCTACAGAGCGGGTAGATCGGGTTGTATGGATAAAAAAAGGCCCCGTTTTGTAACGAGGCCTTTTTAAAGATCTTGAGTTGTGCTTAACGTGCGATCTTCAATTCGCTGATCAGGTTTTGTGCACCTGCATATTTGTCGATGATGAACAACACATAGCGAATATCCACGCTGATGGTGCGGTTCATAGAAGGATCGAAGATATAATCGCCCGGAGTTCCTTCGTAGTTTCCGTCGAAGGCCAATCCGATCAATTCGCCATTGCCATTCATGATCGGACTTCCGCTGTTACCACCGGTAATGTCGTTATCAGAAATGAAGCATACAGGCACAGTGCCGTTTTTATCCGCATAGCGACCAAAGTCTTTATTCTTCCACAATTCATATAATTTATCCGGAACCATAAACTCTTCGTCGGTATTATCACGTTTTTCCATGATACCATTCAGGTTGGTTTGCCAGTGATAGAAAACTGCATCACGTGCATAATAATCCTGAACTGTACCATATGTAAGACGTAGGGTGAAGTTGGCATCCGGATAGATGAACTTACCGCTTTGTTGTTTGAGGATGCCCCCAACGTATTCGCGTTCCAGTTTATTGATCTCGCCATTTGCTGTGCGGAAGATAGAGCCAGCTGACTGCGCGTCTACATACAGTTGGATGTATAAGTCGTACAGTGGATCTTTTTTCAGCTTTTTCTCGCTTGGCGATTTGAGGTAAGCATCTAGTTTGGCTTCGGTTGTGAATACAGATTTTTCAAAAGCTGCTTTACTCCAATTCATGAATTTTTCTTCTGTGGTAGCACCTTTTGATTTTGCCAGGATGTCTTTCATTACCTGTGGGTAACGTTCGGCCGGCAATTTGTTATAGAGCATGGTCAACAATGCAGCAAGTTTCTTCACCTCTGTATCATAGATGTACGTCTTCCACATTTCGTCACCGGCGGCTGCAACACCTTCAATGATCGTTTTGCGTTCTTCTTCAGTGGGTTTCTCTTCGCCGAATAAAGTTTCGATATCATTTAATGATAAAGCGAAATTTCCTGAAGGCATGAGCACCACTGAGTATATTTTCAAATAGAATTCCGTATTTGCAGTAGACAATGTTGCGTACTGATTTTGGAAATTCTTGAACATTTCTTTGTATTTCTCTTCAGTTGAAGCACCTTGAGCTTTTGCCCATTGCATGAAGGTTTTCTCATATTCTTTCTTGATGGCTTCAGCATCCATACGATTCATACCATCGATCTGAGTTCCCCACAATTTCAAGGCATTCATCAATGATGCATAATCGCTGGCCAACTGAATACGAACTGCTTCGTCCTTATCCATATCGGCCTTCATTACATCTGTAACCGTTTTGAACACAGCGATCTGAGCAGGATTGCTTTCGTTGATCACTTCGGTCATGCCATAAGAGGTCAGGTAGCGTTCAGTAGATCCGGGATATCCCATGATCATGGTGAAATCACCTTCTTTATAACCTTCCAGAGAGATGGTCAGGAATTTTTTCGGAGTATAGGGTTTGTTGTCGGCGCTGTATTCTGCAGGGTTGTTGTTTTTGTCTGCATATACACGGAAGATACTGAAGTCGCCTGTATGACGAGGCCACATCCAGTTGTCGGTATCACCACCGAATTTACCTACGGATGAAGGAGGAGTACCAACGAGGCGAACATCGTTAAACACCTGGTATACGTAGATAAAGTATTGGTTGCCATAGAACATGGCTTTCAATTCAGCCTGCATACCTTCGCCGGCATAACGTGCGAGTAAACGCGCTTCAATTTCACCAACTTTGGCACGGCGAGCAGCGAGGTCGAGGCCTTCCAGTTTAGGTACGATGGAATCAGTAACATCATAGGCATTTTGCAGGATGCGGATGCCCATACCCGGAATGGGTAATTCTTCGCTGTATGATTTTGCCCAGAAGCCATCATCCAGATAGTTATGTTCAGTAGAAGATTGAGAAGCGATGGCATCGTATCCGCAGTGGTGGTTGGTGAACAACAAACCATTTTGTGAAACGAGTTCACCGGTACAGAATCCGCTTCCGCCATTGGTCAACTGTACGATCGCATCTTTCAGGCTGGCGTTTTCTGTGTTGTAAATATCTTCAGCAGAAAGTTTCAATCCGAGCTGGTGCAGGTAATCGAAGTTCAACTGGCGTACGAGGTTGGCGAGCCACATCCCTTCATCGGGATTAACTGCCGCACGCACTGGTTGAAGGATGGTCAGGCAGGCAACTGCGAGCGCTACCATCGTCATGTGTAATTTACGACGTATCATATTAGGATATTGTAAAGATTTGGTGCGCCAAAGTTACGCCTTATGCCTCCAATTTGGGCACAGTACACAAAAAAAGCGGCCTTATAGCCGCTTTTGTTAACAAAGTTTTAGAGTTTATTCTTCTTTGAGGAATTTCTTGGTAATGAGGGTATTGCCCTGGTAGCTTGCAGCCAGGAAATACACCCCGGGTTGCAGGTCGACCAGACTAACCTTGATCTCATCTTTTCCGGGTTCAGGAACGATCACTTTGATCTCGCGTCCAACGATATTCAGGATGCTGATCTTGTCTACATGTTCATAGCTGAAGCTGATGGTCGCGTAACTTTTCACCGGATTCGGGTAGATCGAAATGGTGGGTTCTTCGCTGCCATCCTGGCTGAAAGCGATGCCGGAAGCCTGTTCATCGCTAGTTAATACACATGCCTCTCCATCGGGTACGGTACCCGTTGGCAGGGCTGCAAAAGCACCGGTAAGTGTCGCAGAGACCAGTAGCAATGTGTAGAGTTTTCGCATAGGCTGTGATCCTAGTTGGCTAAGATAGTGTAATATTTATAAAATATCAAAAACCGCGCCATGTGCATAAACACGCTTTTAACGCTGTTTAACCATTTTACAGGACGGTTTCCCCTATTAAACGGCATTTACCCCCTGAAAGTTACACCTGATCGTCTTCCTCGTCCTCGTCGAACTGGCTGAGCAGGTCGAGATCATTGTCTTTGAACATGCTGGAAAAGAGGTCGGTGAACTGCATGCCGGTTCGGAGCAAATGCTTACTTAAGAGGCTGTATTCTGCCAAACCGTGCAAAACGAACTCCATAAAGAACAGTTTTTCGGCCTCAGCCAGTTTGGGGTAGGCCTTGTCAACCAGCTTACGGAGACCGGGTACGCCGTTGAGTACTTTGGTATAATTGGCCGCGTCGGTGTCGTGGAACAGATCTATGGTATGGCCTTCATTGAACCATTGGATGATCTCGCGATAAATGCCACCGCTGTTCTGTTCGGCTTCTGCAGATTTTTTGTTGCCGGTTTTCTTCGTTTTTTCGGGTGCCGGAAAATAATGTACAAATTGTGAGCGAATCGCCTTACCGATCAGGTTCATGGCCACGATATAGGGTCCTTCCTGTTCACCTTCATACACCAGTTCGATCTTGCCGGTGATACTCGGTACCAATCCCCACAGGTCGCCAACACGCACCGTTGTTTGTGATTCACTATTCAATAAGGCACGGCGCTCGGCGGTGGACACCAGATTCTCGAGTGCGGTGATGGTCAGTCGCGCACTTACGCCTGATTTTTGATCAACGTATTCGCTTTTCCGGGCTTCAAAGGCAATTTGCTCAACCAGATCATGTGCGAGATCCGGAATGCGCACTTGTTGTTGTTGGTCTTTATGTATTCCGGCCTCCTGTGCAGTGATCTTTCTCGAAATGGAAATATCATCCGGGTAATGTGTGAGGATTTGACTTTCGATGCGATCTTTCAACGGCGTAACAATGGAGCCGCGATTTGTATAATCTTCAGGATTGGCGGTAAAGATGAATTGAATATCAAGCGGCAATCGAATTTTAAAACCGCGAATCTGCATATCGCCTTCCTGTAAAATATTAAACAAGGCCACCTGGATGCGCGCCTGCAAGTCCGGTAATTCGTTGATCACAAAAATGCCTCTGTGTGCGCGAGGGATCAATCCATAGTGTAGTACGCGTTCATCATTGTAGTGTAATTTCAAATGCGCAGCTTTGATAGGATCGAGGTCGCCGATCAGGTCGGCGATGCTTACATCGGGTGTGGCCAGTTTTTCTGTGTAGCGCATATCGCGATGAAGCCAGGCGATAGGGGTGTTATCCCCTTGTTCCGCGATGGTCTGTTTGGCAAACACAGAAATGGGGTGTAAAGGATCGTCGTGTAATTCACTGCCATCCACATAAGGAATATATTCATCGAGCAGGCCCAGCATCAGACGGGCAATGCGTGTTTTTGCCTGTCCGCGTAGTCCGAGCAGGATCATATTATGTCGACTGAGCACTGCGCGTTCGAGGTCGGGGAGCACTGTATGATCAAAACCATAAATGCCTTCAAAAATTTTTTTACCACTGCGCATTTTTTCGATGAGGTTTCGGCGCAGTTCTTCTTTTACGGAAACAGTTTGGTACCCGGCAGCTTTTAATTGGCCAAGCGTTTTGATCTTATCTTTATCGTACATATTCATTACCGCACATTACGCCTGCGGTTGCGTTCATAGTCTTCAAATAAATAATCGCCTAATCCATTGAGGCTGGTGTAAAATGCCTTGCCTTGATTGATCTGTGTAAATTCTTCCACAAATTGCTGCAGATAGCTATCGCGGGCGATCATGAAAGTAGTGATGCGTATACCCAGCCTGCGACAATGTGCTGCCAGGTTGAGTGTTTTATTTACGATGAGCCGGTCGAGTCCAAAGCTGTTCTTGTAATATTTTCCATTGCGTATGATACAGGTGGGTTTGCCATCTGTGATCATGAATATTTGCTTGTTCGGGTTTTTTCTTCTCCGCAGAATATCCATGGCCAGTTCAAGACCCGCAACCGTATTCGTATGGTATGGACCTACCTGCAAATACGGAATATCCTTCATTTCGATCTGCCAGGCATCATTACCAAATACGATGATATCGAGCGTGTCTTTTGGATAACGCGTTTTAATCAGTTCACTCAAGGCCATCGCCACTTTTTTTGCAGGGGTGATGCGGTCCTCGCCATACAGGATCATAGAGTGCGAGATATCGATCATTAGCACAGTGGATGTTTGAGCCTTGAATTCCTTTTCCATCACCACCAGGTCAGATTCCTGCATATCGAAATCCTGAATACCATGATGGATATAGGCGTTTTTGAGTGATTCCTGAAAATCTATCTGATCGGGCGTATCGCCAAATACATAATCCCTGATATCACTCGAACGTTCGTCGCCGGTTCCGGTGAGTGATGTTTTATGATTTCCCTGAGGACTGCGTTTCAGTTTGCCGAAGATTTGATCCAGAGAAGATTTACGGATTGCCTGCTCCATCTTTCCGGTAATGTGCATGGAACCACTCTCAGGCGACTCTTCACGAATGAGCCCTTTTTCCTTAAGCTCCTCAATAAAGTCGCCCATACCGTACTCGGGGGTCGTGAGCTGATACTGTTTATCCAACTGATTTAACCAGTCGAGGGCTTCGCTGAGGTCGCCGTTTGTATAAATGAGCAGTTCCTGCAACAACTCAAACAAGGTGTCGAAAATACTTTTATCCGGTTCGCGGAACTGTGAAAATCTACTGCCGATCATTGCAGGGTATAATTATACTTTGTATTGTTTATGTTTTAGCATCTGCGCTTATGGATATCGAGTTCGCCTAACTTGCCACCAAATAAAATATCGCGCACGCCATCTCCTTTAAGGAAGTCGTGCGGGAATCCTAATTCGATAGCACTCACGGCATCCAATCGTTGCAGATGTGCGGCTTCGAGATGGATCTGTGTAGCGCCGATGGAATCGCGCAGTTGATCTGCATTTCTTGCACCAACGATCGGTATCACCTGTTGATGTTGTTGCATCACCCAGCGAATAGCCACCTGTGCAGGGCTGCAGCCAATTTCACGGGCTACATGCACCACTTCCTGTGCGATGGCTCTGCTGCGTTCGTTCAGTCGGGCGCTGTTTGGTTGCAAACGTTTTGGATCGTTGTTCTCACTTAAATATTTTCCGGTGAGTGCGCCACCTGCGATAGGTGCCCAGGCTACAACTGCCAGATCAAGTGCCTGAGCCATTGGAATGAGGTCGCGTTCACCTGTGCGTTGAATTAAACTATATTCAATTTGCAATGCGATAAAAGGATCCCATCCACGCAATTCGGCGATCGTATTTGCTCTGCTCACGATCCAGGCGGGCGCGTCAGAAATGGCCACATAAAAAATCTTGCCTTGTTGCACCAGATCATGCATGGCACGCATCACTTCTTCTGCCTGTGTGGTAAAGTCCCAGGCGTGCAGATATAAAATATCAATATGATCAAGTTGTAATCTACGCAGGCTTCCTTCCACCGACTGCACCATATTTTTGCGATGATTGCCAGCCAGGTTTAAACCGCGTTCGTGTGTGACCAGTGCGTATTTTGTAGCGATGACCAGATCATCGCGGCGGCCACTTTGTTTGATCAGTTCACCCAGAAAGCGTTCGCTGCTGCCTTCTGTATATCTATTGGCTGTATCAATAAAGTTGCCACCTGCATCCAGGAATGCATTGAATTGTTGAGCACTCTCCTCAAAACCGGCGCCCCAGCCCCATTCTTCACCGAAGGTCATGGTGCCTAAACAGATCTCTGAAACCCTGAGGCCGCTTCTTCCCAATAATTTATAACGCATAGTAAGTGTTTAGCGGTACAAGTTTGCGGAATTCCGTGCTATGTTCCAAACAGTACCGGTAGCGTACATAACCTGTGCGTTACAAATAGGTTCATTAATTTAGCTCGTAAATAAAAATTAACATGCAACTCAAAGCTGTGCTTATGGCAATGGTGCTGGGCTTGTCCACTATGGTACAGGCTCAACAGCAGGATGCAAAAACCCTCGATCAGATTTTCGATGAAACCATGAATAATGGTGAGGCCTACGAAAATCTGCGTGTCTTATGCAAGGAGATCGGCCACAGGCTTGCGGGATCACCCCAGGCAGATATGGCAGTACGCTGGAGTTACGACCTATTGAAGTCGTATGGTTTTGACACAGTCTGGTTGCATCCGGTGATGGTTCCGCATTGGGTACGCGGTGCGAAAGAGTATGGTGAGATCATGGGGGTTTCACAGGTGAATATGCTGGCCCTTGGCGGTAGTATTGCCACTCCGGTGGATGGTATCGTTGAGCAGGTGGTTGAGGTGCGAGATTTTGACCATCTGAAAGCACTAGGTTCAGCGGGGGTAAAAGGGAAAATTGTGTTTTTCAATTATCCGTTTCCACAAAATGTGGTGAATAGTTTTGATGGCTATGGAGAAGCAGGCCCATATCGTTGGCATGGGGCAAGCGATGCCAGTGCACTGGGTGCAAAGGCAGTGCTTATTCGCAGTGTTGGATCGGCACATGATGATTTTGCGCATACCGGTAGCACGAGTTTTGCATCAGGTGTTCCAAAAGTGCCTTGTGCGGCATTAAGTGCAATAGATGCAGATATGTTGAGTGCAGCATTACAAAAAGATCCAGACACCCGATTTAAAATGATATTGAATTGTAAAATGCTGGATTCTGTGCAGTCTTATAATGTGATCGCCGAATTGCGTGGCAGTACTTTTCCCGATGAGATCATAGTGGTTGGCGGGCATCTCGATAGTTGGGATGTGGGTGAAGGTGCACATGATGATGGTGCTGGATGTATGCAGAGTGTAGAAGTGTTGCGTACGCTAAAGGCTGCGGGCATTCAGCCTAAGCGCACCATTCGTTGCATTTTATATATGAATGAAGAGAATGGAAACATGGGTGGAAAAACCTATGGAAAATACGCCAAACAAAATAAGCAGGAGAAACATATTGCTGCATTGGAAAGTGATGCAGGCGGATTTTCCCCTCGAGGGTTTAGCATTGATAGTGCTTTATTATCATCAGGACATCTGGATGCATTTGAAAAAATGATGGAGGTGTATGGTATTTATCATTTCAAAGTAGGGCATGGTGGTACTGATATTGGTCCGCTGGAAGCTGCGGGTTCGCATTTGATCGGATTAGTGCCTGATTCACAGCGATACATGGACCTGCATCACACAGAAAATGATGTATTTGAGCAAGTGCATATTCGCGAGCTGCATATGGGTGCAGCCGTTATGGCCATGATGTGTTGGTATCTGAGTGAATATGGTGTGCACTGATCTGTGAGGCCGGTTTATAATACATATAAATTGGTATCTTAGGCAAACCAAAACCCATACCTTGCGCAGTGTAATTCTTTTGATCGTATGTATCTGCATGGGCTCCTATGCCTATACACAAAGTGTATCCGGATATGTATATGATGCACAGTCGCAGGAAAAATTGCCCGGTGTTTCCATTGTAAGTGGTGGTCAGGTGACAACTTCTGATTCTACAGGGGCTTACATGATCGAATTACCTGTAGGTCCTCATCATATTGCTTTTCATTTCATCGGGTATACTTCAGACACATTGCAGATTGCCGTTGAAAATGGGAAGTCTGTTGTTGCGCACGCGCATCTGGTGAAAAGTATCTCTGACCTTGATCTTGTGGTTGTCAGCGGTAGCCGATATGCCAAACCACTCAGTCAGGAATATATCAGTATGGTTGTGGTTTCCAACAAGATACTGCAACAAACCAATGTAACCAGTTTGAGTGATGCCATTGTAAAAGCACCGGGTGTTTATATGATGGATGAGCAGGCGAATATTCGCGGTGGCACCGGTTTTACTTATGGAGCGGGCAGCAGGGTGATGTTGGTGGTAGATGATCAGATCTTATTGGCCGCAGATCGTGGAGATGCTAAGTGGAATTTTGTTCCGATAGAAAACGTGGAACAAATAGAAGTGATCAAAGGTGCCTCATCGGTTTTATATGGCAGTAGTGCTTTGAATGGAGTCATAGCCGTGCGCACATCCTGGCCTGGAGCCAAGCCTGAAACACAAGTGCAAACCTATCTGACCCAAATAGATAAACCCGCGCTTGCTGCCGCCACCTGGTGGGATCATGCACCAATGCAAAGCGGTATACAATTTAGTCACCGCCAAAAATTTGATCGGATGGATCTGGTGCTTGGCGGGAATATTCAGGAACACGCATCGCATTTACTCGGTCAATATAGTTCGCGTGCGCGCATGAGTTGGAAGACGCGGTTTCATCCTGAAAAATTCGATCGCATCACCTGGGGCGTTAATGGCAATGTAATGGCCGACAGAGAGGGCTTGTTCTTTTTGTGGGAGGATGCAGATACGGGAGGTTATCGGCCGTTTCAGGGATATCTGGATACGACCAGTTCTACTTTGCTCAATTGGCAGTATCGATGGGTAACTATTGATCCCTGGATGAATATTTATGACAATAAGGGCAATGGTCATCGGATCAAAATGCGGTATTACGGTAGTGATGTGGTGTATTCGGATAGTACCGATGGGGATGCCTGGTTGATGAACCTCGATTATCAGTACCAGCATAAACTTGTATATGATGTGGTGTTAATCGCAGGTGCGCAGGGATATTTTTTTCATGTGGATGATGCAGATGTGGGTGCACATGATGGTATTAGTGCCGGTGCCTTTTTGCAATTGGAAAAGAACATATTTGAACGCCTGCTATTAAATGTGGGCATGCGTGAAGAAGTATATCAATTGGATACCGCAGCCGGTGCAGCAGTGCCGATATTTAAAGCAGGGTTGAATTATACAGCTGGGCCCTTGACGAATGTGCGCTTGTCGTTCGGTCAGGGTTATCGCTTTCCGAGTCTGGTCGAAAAATTTGCCAGCAGTAAGCTGGGGGCGCTATCTATTTTTCCAAATCCTGACCTGCTGCCTGAATATGGATGGAATACAGAACTGGGCATCATGCGCAAGATACAGGGCGATCATATCAATGGATATGTTGATCTTGCCTTGTATTTGACGGAGTATTTCGACATGACGGAATTCACCTTTAATTTTTATCCAAACCTTGGGGCGGGATTTATGTCGCTGAATAATTCACGTGCGCGCATAGGTGGACTCGAGTTGACCATGCAGGGTTCAGGTCAGTTGTTCGGACATACACTCACCTGGCTGGGAGGGTATAATTACATTTATCCGGCAAATATTTCCGGAGATTCATCTAATTTATCTATGCGCACATTCGCCGGAAATTTTATTGAAGGGTTTACAGCAAGCAGTACGGACTCGGCATTTTTGGCCAGTGTGCTTACTTATAGATTCAGGCATATGGCAAAAATGAATGTGCAGTATACCATGCGCAGATGGTCATTTGGTGCAGATGTGCAGTATTATAGTCTGATGGAAAATCTGGATGCGATCTATATTTCTTTCATTCCCGGTATTGTGGAGTATCGTGAAGGTCATATGCAGGGCGACTGGTTGTTTGATGCGCGTGTAGGATTTAAGATCACAGAAAAAATGCAGGTGCAATTACTGGGAAGAAATATTTTTAACCGGATGTATGCATTGCGTCCGGCGAAGTACGACCCTCCACGCACATTCACGGTGCAGTGGCGCATAGCCTTATAACTGATATAAATAAAATGTATATGAAACGCAGAGTAACCGGTGTTGGTGGTATTTTTTTCAAGGCGAAGGATGATGTAAAGGCCCTGAATGCCTGGTACGAAAAACATTTAGGTATCGATTATGCTTCTTCCGGCGGGTATCCATTTTGGGAATGGCGACCTATGGAAGATCCTACGAGAAAAGGCGCCACGGTGTTCAGTATTTTTTCGAAGGAATCGACATACTTCGGTAATCCTGAACAGCAGTTCATGTTCAATTTACGCGTAGAAGACCTGTCGGGTTTAATAGCAGTATTGCGCAGTGAAGGTGTTGAAATTGCGGGGGAGATACAGGAATTCAGCTATGGAAAGTTTGCCTGGATCATTGATCCCGATGGAAATAAGATCGAGCTTTGGGAGTCTGCCGGAGATCCGGAGTTTCCGGGCGGTATGCCCATGTATTAAGACTCTACTTGCGCTTCAATATACCAATGATCAGCAGAAAGGCTACAGAGCCTACTACTGCAGCGGCGAGTGCATACAATACATTTTCCTCCACAATACCCAGTTGCTCAAATATCCAACCACCTAGTACAGCGCCAACAACGCCTACTATGATATTGCCGATAAGGCCAAAGCTTTCTCCTTTGATCAATTTGGCGCTCACCCATCCTGCGACGGCACCTATCAGAATGAAGTATAGGAAATTATCCATAGCGCAAAGATAGGGGAGTGTGTGCTTTTTTTAGCAGGATGTGCAAGGTCATTGAAGCAATTGTAATTTAAGCAGGTTTCGGAACACACTGTTTTCGCGACCTGAAAGTTCGGCATAAGTACCAGATTCGGCAATTGCGCCATCTGCAAGTACAAAGATCCGGTCTACATTTCTGATGGTGGACAGGCGATGGGCGATGATAATGGTTGTTCGTCCTTCCATCAATGTTTCTAAAGCATCCTGCACCAGTTTTTCACTTTCTGCATCCAATGAACTGGTAGCCTCATCAAGTATAAGTATCGCAGGATCTTTCAAGATAGCCCTGGCGATGGCAATGCGTTGACGTTGTCCACCCGATAATTTTACACCGCGTTCACCCACAACGGTATCCAGTTTTTCAGGAAACTGCGTAATGAATTGCCACGCATTCGCTTTGGTAGCAGCTTCAATGATCTCCTGATCGCTTGCGCCCGGTTTTCCGTAAGCGATATTTTCGCGAATACTACCGCCAAAGAGCAACACTTCCTGAGGCACCAGCGCCATATTGCTTCTGAGTTGTCTTTTTTCCTGTCCTTTTGCAGGCACATCATCAAACAGGATCTCACCGGCATCAGGTGTATATAATTGCAGGATCAATTGTGCAATGGTTGATTTTCCGGCTCCGCTATATCCGGCAAGTGCAATTTTTTTACCTTCGTCAATTTGGAGATCGATCCCATTCAGCACCTGTACATCCTTTCGCGTTGGATAACTGAAAAAGATCTGACGTAAGGTGATCTTTCCTTTAAGTCGAGCCTTTGCATCAGGTGTGGTATGCAGGGCAATTTCTTCCTGCTCATCCAATATTTGAAAAATGCGTTCGGTAGCACCCACTGTTTTTTGCAATCGACCGAACAGATCACCGAGTCCGCCCACTGCGCCGCCAATAAATCCGGTGTATAGTACAAAAGAAAACAGATCGCCCTCCTGAATAGCACCTGCTTTTAGCAAGGTTGTGCCATACCAGATCACGAGCACAAAGCTGCCGAATAAACCAAGAATAAGAAATGTAGTAAATCCGCCTCTGTTCACTGCGCCTTTAATCCCGGTTTCCACCACGCGTTGCATAAATGTGCGATAGCGTGAGGATTCATAATTTTCATTGGTGAAGGCTTTTACAGTGGCCACATTTTGCATGGTTTCTTCTACCACCACATTGCTTGAAGCCAATGCATCCTGACGTTGTTTACTCAGTTTTCGGATGAATTTTCCGTACAGTACCGCGATGATCACCAGCACCGGAAATGAGGAGATCATGAGCAGGGTAAGTTGGGGGGAGATGAAGAATATGAACGCGATACCAAAAACGATGGTTACCATCTGTCTGACAAATTCGGGCAGTGTTGCACTGAGCATATCCTGTAACTGGTCCACATCATTGGTAGATCTGCTGGTCAATTCACCTACGCGATGTTGTTCGAAGAATGCCAGATCGAGGGTGAGGAGTTTGTCGAAAAAGGTGGTGCGCACATCTGCCATCGCTTTTTCGGAAGCAGTGGCAAAGAGGTAAACGCGAAAAAAAGAAAATACAGACTGGATAATCAGTACAGCGGCCAATATGAGAGCCATGGTATTGGTATCATTCATCCAGGCAATGTTGGAGCTGTATTTCGCTGAATCGATCAACTTACCCATCAACCATGGAATGAGCATGGTGGTGAAACTGGACAGCAGCAAAAAGCTCATACCGAACAAAAAAGCAGTTCGATAGGGTCGCTGATAACTGAGGATACGCAGGGTAACGCGCAGGCTCTCCCGGGTAATGCGTTTTTTGGTGGATGTTTCTTCGGTCATGCCGATTAAAGATATATGAATCTGTGTGTAAACTCTGTTTAACAGGAACTTAGGTGCAGACGTTCAATTTGGTGAATCATTTTATATTTACTGCATGATCCGCCAGTATCATATCACCTTACCGGCTTACCCGCGTGGATTTCATCTCATCGACAGCCATGTGATGGAAGCCATAGGTACTTTACCGGAAACGGGCATATTGCATGTGTTCATTCAGCATACCTCAGCCGGGCTTTGCATCAATGAAAATGCCGATCCTACCGTGTTGACAGATTTCCGCAGCGTATTTGATCGGCTGGTGCCTGAGGGGCAGCAGTATTACACGCATAATGACGAGGGGGATGATGATATGCCTGCGCACATTAAAAGTGTACTTACCGGTAATTCAGTAAGTATTCCCATCACCGGTGGCGCGCTTGCTTTGGGCACCTGGCAGGGGATATATCTCTGCGAGTTTCGCAACCGTGCCAGAGCCAGGCACCTGGTGATCACCATTTACCAATAAAAAAAATCCCCCCGACAAGCGGAGGGATTCAAAAGGTATCAGCGGTAAATTTATTTTACCTGCTTTACGATAGCTTCAAACGCTTCAGGATTATTCATGGCCAGGTCAGCCAATACCTTGCGGTTGATATCGATATTATTTGCTTTGAGTTTGTGCATGAAGGTGCTGTATGTGAGCCCGTGTGGACGAACTGCTGCGTTGATACGCACGATCCAGATCTGACGGTATAAAGGTTTTTTGTCTTTACGACCCACATAGGCATAGCCCATGGCTTTATCAACGGCGTTCTTAGCTACCGTTAACACGTTCTTACGACGGCCCCAATAGCCTTTCGCAAGCTTTAACATTTTCTTCCTACGATTGCGCGACGCGACTTTAGGTACTGACCTTGGCATAATCTACTGTTTTATCAGATGGCAAGTAAACGCTTAATGTTTGCAGAATCCGCATCGCTCACGATTCCTGGAGCGGTCAGGCGTGTTTTACGCTTGTTGCTCTTCTTGGTGAGGATATGGCGTTTGAACGCTTTAGCGCGTTTAATTTTACCGCTACCGGTCACCTTAAAGCGCTTTTTCGCGCTACTGTTGGTCTTCATCTTCGGCATATGGACTCGCGTTTATGTTTACTTCCCCGAAAGTTCGGGAGCGCAAAGATAGGATTTAGCCCTGAAACTTCAAAACTCCGACACAACTTCTTTCAGAAAGTGCCGGATTTCCTGATCAGGCGGGTGTTTCTTTCTTTTTTGCCCCCGGGGCCTTAGGGACAAAGGTGATGTACATACGTTTTCCTTCCATTTTGGGCATTTGGTCGGGTACCCCCACTTCTTCGAGGCGCTGGGCAAACTTGAGAAGGAGCATTTCACCCTGTTCCTTGAACACGATGGAACGGCCTCTGAACATCACATAGGCGCGCACTTTATTGCCCTCCACGAGGAACTTCTCCGCGTGTTTGCTCTTGAACTCAAAGTCGTGGTCGTCGGTATGCGGCGTAAAGCGGATCTCTTTCATCTCCTGCTTTTTGCTCTTTGCCTTGAGCTCCTTGTCCTTCTTCTTCTTCTCGTAAATGAACTTCTGGAAGTCAACGATACGGCAAACCGGCGGGTCTGCATTGGGGGATATTTCCACCAATTCCAGTCCGAGGTCGTCGGCCATGCGTTGTGCTTCCTGTGTTGTGTAGATGCCCGTGGTAATGTTTTCGCCCACCACGCGGACTTTTGGATACCGGATATCGCGTCCGATTCGGTAATTGTTGCGTTCGTCGTTCCGCTTCAAACTAAAAGATTAGGTTAAATGATTGTTTATTATTGAAAAACTGATTCTACTTCCTCAACTATCATACCAGCAAATGCGTCAACGGTCATTGACCCGAGGTCGCCTTCACCGTGTTTCCGGAGACTGACCGTGCCGTTGAGCATTTCCTGCTCGCCGATGATAAGCATGCAAGGAATCTTTTTCATCTCTGCATCCCTGATCTTCCGGCCGATCTTTTCTCCTCTGACATCGAGGGAAGTGCGAATTTCGTGTTTTTTCAGCACATTGATCACCTGTTCGGCATACTCATTGAATTTATCGCTGATCGGCAACACGGCCACCTGTATCGGCGACAACCAGGCCGGGAAGTTTCCGGCGTAGTGTTCCAGCAGGAATCCAATGAAACGCTCATGGGTGCTCAAAGGCGCCCGGTGAATGATGATAGGTGTTTTAGATGTATTGTCCTTATCGATATAGCTCAAGTTAAAGCGTAATGGCTGCCCGAAATCTACCTGGTTGGTGGCCAGGGTGAACTCCCGGCCAATGGCGGAGTATATCTGAATATCGATCTTAGGTCCGTAAAATGCGGCCTCATCCGGCACTTCCACGTATGGGATGCCCGATTCTACCAGTACCCTGCGCACCATGTCTTCGGTGCG
>JAYRVB010000514.1:0-1751 GCA_041918775.1 Chitinophagales bacterium | reverse complement strand
GAAGCCGATGGCGCGCATGACAGTGGACTTAAAGAATACATGCCCAGATTGGGGAACCTGCATCAATTACCTGAAATTCTTGCTTCGCGCAACATTGATGAGGTGATCATCGCCATTGAAACCTCTGAGCACCATCTATTGAATGCGATCATAGATACCATATCCGAACGTGGCAATATAGTGATCAAGATCGTACCGGATATGTATGATATTTTATCCGGAAGTGTAAAAATGAGTAACGTATTAGGTGCCGTGCTCATCGAGATCTATCCTGACCTCATGCCCGGTTGGCAGCGTATCATTAAACGTGCCATGGACATCACAGCCAGCCTGCTCGGCATTTTACTCCTGTGGCCTTTATTTCTTTTTATTGCGATCCGCGTAAAGCTAAGCAGCAAGGGTCCGATATTTTATCATCAGGAGCGTATCGGACTGCACAATAAACCATTTCGCATTTTAAAGTTCAGGTCGATGTATACCAATGCCGAACAATATGGACCAGCACTCTCCAGTGAAAATGATGAACGTATCACGCCGTGGGGTAAAGTGATGCGCAAATGGCGTTTTGATGAGCTCCCACAGGTATTCAATATTCTGAAAGGAGAGATGAGTCTGGTTGGCCCACGTCCTGAGCGCCAATTCTATATCGATCAAATTGTGAAAATTGCGCCGAGTTATAAGCACTTATCCAAAGTGAAACCCGGGCTTACAAGCTGGGGGATGGTAAAATTTGGTTATGCCAGCAATGTGCAGGAGATGGTGGAACGGATGAAATATGATCTATTGTACATTGAGAACATGAGTCTTGCTCTCGACTTTAAGATACTCTTCTATACCTTGCTGATCATCTTTCAGGGTAAAGGAAAATGATCAACAAAGCATATTTGGCCGGTTTATAATGGCCAACTCATCGGCACAGTGAAATATATGATCGCTACTAAAATTAAGGTAAGCAATCCACCGACTTTAAAGAAATCTCCAAACTTATATTTGCCCGGACCATACACAATGATACATGATGGTTCAAACGGCGTGATCAGCGAAACCGATGCAGAAAGCATCACCGCAACTGCATAAGTCATTGGGTTCACCTCCAGCACCTTAGCAGCCTCCAATGCTACGGGCAGCACAACAAGCGCAGCGGCCGCATTTGACATAGGCTGTGTAAGCAGAACCGTGAGCAGCATAAATCCAAGCATGATGCCTTGCGGACCAAAACCACCACACCAATCAACAATCAATCCAGCAAGAAACTCATCCGCTCCGGAATTGCCCATAGCCGTACCAAATGCAGTCATACCGGCGATCAACACCAATAATTTCCATTCAATGTTCTTATACGCTTCATCCGGTTTAACGGCACCAACGATCATACTCAATACCGCACTAGCCAAAAAAGCGATGGATACATGCACATTAAAAGCCGGGATGGAACTCACAATGATGGCCAGCAAAAAGAATCCCAATGCAAAATATCCTTTCCACAAATTTTTTACCGGTGGGGTATGGTCGCCCAGCATGACCAGGTCATGGTGACTGCTGATCTTATCGAATGCTGCGGCCTTCCCCTGCACCAATAACATATCCCCTACTTCAAGTCTCACCTGACCCAGTTTCTCTGTGAAGTTTTTTCCTTCGCGATTAAGCGCTACAACCACCATTCCATACTTCCTGCGAAAATCGCTTCCTGAAATAGTTTGCCCAGCCAGGTTTGATCGACCCGGAATAACCATTTCCACTAATCGGAGCGG